>NZ_JBMIQI010000011.1:485329-770798 GCF_052584175.1 Billgrantia hypersalina | reverse complement strand
GGCCGACTTCCTCAACGACCCCGAGCTGCAGGAGGAAGTGTTCGGTTCCACCTCGCTGGTGATCGAGTGCGCCGACCTGGCGGAAGTGAAGCGCGTGGCCGGCGAGCTCGAAGGCCAGCTGACCGCCACCCTGCAGATGGACGACGCCGACCTCGACGCGGCGAAGGCGCTACTGCCGATCCTCGAGCGCAAGGCGGGCCGGATTCTGGCCAACGGCTGGCCGACGGGCGTGGAGGTGTGTCACGCCATGGTTCATGGCGGCCCCTACCCGGCCACCTCTGATTCGCGCACCACCTCGGTGGGCAGCGCGGCGATCTTTCGCTTCCTGCGCCCGGTGTGCTACCAGGCGCTGCCGGAAGGGCTGCTGCCCGAGGCAGTGCGTGACGGCAACCCCTGGGGTGTGTCACGGTTGATCGATGGCAAACGCGAGGCATGAAACGTGAACGACGATAACAAGACCATCCATTATCTTCCCCACGATGTGGAGCAAGCCCTACTGGTGGGCCGCGTATGGAATGACGACGGCCCGGCCCTGGTGGTGGTGCGCCGAGGGGAGGTGATCGACATCTCCGCCCACTGCGACTGCATGGCCGATCTGCTCGACCGGGAAGATGCCGCCACCTTCGTGCGTGGCGTCGAAGGCGAATCGTTAGGGCAGGTCACGACCCTGCTGGCCAACTCCCTGACCGAACCGCAGGTCGCTCCCTACCTGCTCGCACCCTGCGACGTGCAGGCGATCAAGGCCTGCGGTGTGACCTTCGCCGTGAGCCTGCTGGAGCGGGTGATCGAGGAGCAGGCCGGCGGCGATGCCGCCAAGGCCAGCCAGCTACGCACCGAGCTCAATGAGCTGATCGGCCAGGACCTGTCGCGCATCGCGCCGGGGTCCGACGAGGCCATGGCACTCAAGGCGGCACTGCAGGCTCGCGGTGCCTGGTCGCAGTACATGGAGGTGGGTCTCGGCCCAGACGCCGAGGTATTCACCAAGGCGCAGCCGTTCTCCTCGGTGGGCTTCGGTGCCCGCGTGGGTCTGCACCCGGCCTCCGAATGGAACAACCCCGAGCCGGAAATCGTGCTGGCGGTGGATGCCAACGGCGAGCCCAAGGGAGCGGCGCTGGGCAACGACGTCAACCTGCGCGATATCGAGGGCCGCAGCGCCCTGCTGCTGGGCAAGGCCAAGGACAACAACGCCTCCTGCGCCATCGGCCCGTTCATCCGCCTGTTCGATGAAAACTTCACCCTCGACAGCGTCCGCGAGGCCCATGTCACGCTGCGCATCGAGGGAGAGGACGACGGCTTCCTGCTCGAAGGCGAGAGCGACATGCGCGAGATCAGCCGCGATCCGCTCAACCTGGTGCGCCAGACCGTCGGCACGCATCACCAGTATCCGGACGGCTTCATGCTGTTCCTGGGCACCATGTTCTCGCCAATCCAGGACCGCGACGGCGAGGGTCAGGGCTTTACCCACCATGTCGGCGACATCGTGACCATCGCCACGCCGGCACTGGGGGCGCTGGTCAACCGCGTCGACCGCTCCGACAGGCTGCCGCCCTGGACCTTCGGCATTCGCGCCTGGATGGCGCACCGCGGCTAGGCGTCACGAAGAGGAAATCGGCAGCGGCAAGGGCACCTTGTCGCTGCGACCTAGGCCGCATTGCTCGTATGTTCAACATATGGCACGTTGGGTGGCAAATCATCGACATGAGCCGACATGACTGCCAAGCCGCCCAAGCATCCCGCCAAGCCCGCCCGTCCCAGCGTGGCGGAGTCCCTCGCCGAAGCCATCTTTTCCGGGCGCTACCAGCCCGGCGACTTCGTTCCCAAGGAGATCGACCTGTGCCAGCAGTTCGCCATCAACCGCTCGGCGGTGAGGAGCGACCTGCGACAACTGGTCGACGTCGGCATCATCGCGCGCATTTCCGGTCACGGCTCCAAGGTCCGCGATTACGAGGAGTGGAACATCCTCGACCCCGCCGTAACCGAATGGATGACTCGCTACGCCTCGCCCAACCCGCGCATCCAGCGCGAGATTCTGGCCTTCCGCCTGGACGTCGAACCCTACGTGGCGATGACGGCGGCCAAGCGCGCCAAGGCGCTCGACCTGGTCGCCATCGAGGAAGCGCTGGAGGGCATGAGTCGCTACCTCCATGCCGAAAGCGCAGAAGAACGGCACCAGTACAGTGACCATGACGTCGCCTTCCACGTGGCCATCTTCAAGGCCAGCCACAACATTGTCTGGGCGCAGCTCTCGCACATCCTGCGCCCCTCGATCCACCTGCTGGTGGAAACGTCCAACGACAGTACCGCCGACCCCGAGGCAAGCTTCGAACGCCATCGCCGGGTCATGGAAGCGATCCGCGCCCGTCAACCGCGTGAAGCCTTCCTGGCCGCCCGGGACGTGCTGCAGGGTACTGCCGAGGCGCTGGGCATCGAGCCGGGGGATGGAACGTTGGGAAGTTGGCTCGAGCTCGCCTAGGCAGCGAACATCGGCGAAGCCAGCCCCCGAACGCCGGGAACGACGCGGAACAGGCTGCCTGCCAGTGCTTCCTGATCGCGCCCCTCGGCCGCGGTGGTGATGTAGAGCTGGTCCAGCGCGGGCCCACCGAAGGCGCAGGACGTCACCCGCGAAGCGGGAAGAATCAGGGTTTCGTCCAGCGTGCCGTCGGGCAGGAAGCGACTGACGCGCCCGCCGCCCCAGTGCGCGACCCACAGGCCGCCCTCAGCGTCGCAGGTCATGCCGTCAGGGTAGCCCTGGGTGCCGCGAAAGCGCAGATGCGCACGCTTGCCGGAGAGTTCGCCGCCTGCCGACAGATCGAAGGCGTAGACGATCCCGGCCGCCGTATCGCTGTGATAGAGCGTCGAGCCGTCGGGGCTGACAGCGGGGCCGTTGGCGACGCCGTAGCCTCGGTCGACCTGGCGCAGCTCAGCGCCATCGAGGCAGTAGAGCGCTCCCCGGCCCGGTTCCTCGTTCTCGCTCATCGAGCCGAACCAGAGCCGCCCACCACCGTCGACCATGGCGTCGTTGAAGCGGTTGCCCGCCGGCTCGTCGGGTGTGGACCAGGCATCGACGACACATGGCCCGTTCTCATCAAGACGCAGATGCACCAGCCGCGAGGCGAGCCCGGCGATGAAGCCGTCGCCATCGGCGCGCGGGGCCAACCAGCAGCACGCCTCGTCGAGCGTCCACCCCTGGGTCCTGCCGCTGGCGAAGTCATGGGCTTGCAAGCTGCGCCCCAGGATGTCGACGAACAGCAGCTGGCCGGCCTCCCCTCGTTCAGGGCACCACAGCGGGCCCTCACCCAGCCGCGCCCTGCCCCGCCAGGCACACTCGATCATCGAACCGTCAACCATGCGGCGCTCTCCTCCGAGCCGGCTCAATGCGAATGCCTCGGCACCTCGGCGCCGCGCGAGCCGCGCAGGAAGTCGAAGTCGCAACCCTCGTCGGCCTGCAGCACCCGCTCGATATAGAGCTGGCGATAGCCGCCATCGCTGGCGATCCGGCGCGACTCGGCGGTGGGGTCGCATTCGGCCAGGCGTGCCTCGAGCTCGGCGTCGCTGACCTCCAGGTGCAGCGAGCCAGCCTCGCAGTCGAGCGCGATCCAGTCGCCGTTGCGCACCGCGGCGAGCGGCCCGCCGGCGGCTGACTCGGGAGCGACGTGCAGCACCACGGTGCCGTAGGCGGTGCCGCTCATGCGCGCATCGGAGATGCGCACCATGTCGGTGATGCCCTGCTCGAGAAGCTTGGCGGGCAGTCCCATGTTGCCGACCTCGGCCATGCCGTGATAGCCGCGTGGCCCGCAGTTCTTCATCACCAGGACGCTGTCGGCGTCGACCTCCAGGTCGGGGTCGTTGATGCGCGCCTTATAGTCGTCGAAGTCCTCGAACACCACCGCCCGGCCACGATGGGTCATCAGTTCGGGGCTCGCCGCCGAGGGCTTGAGCACCGCGCCGCGCGGCGCCAGGTTACCGCGCAGCACGCACATGCCGCCATCCTCGCGCAGGGGGTTGTCGAGCGGCCGGATGACCTCGTCGTTATAAAGTGGCGCGTCCTTGACGTTTTCCCACAGCGTCCTGCCGTTGACCGTCAGCGCCTCCTTGTGCGGCAGGCGATCGGCCTCGCCCAACCGGCGCAGCACCGCAGGCAGGCCGCCGGCATAGTAGAACTCCTCCATCAGAAAGCGCCCCGACGGCTGCAGGTCGACGATGGTCGGCGTGCCGCGACCGATGCGGTGCCAGTCGTCGAGGTCAAGCTCGACCCCGATGCGACCGGCGATGGCCTTGAGATGAATCACGGCGTTGGTCGACCCGCCAATGGCGGCGTTGGTGCGGATGGCGTTCTCGAAGGCTTCCCGTGTCAGTACCTTGGAGAGACGCAGATCCTCCCAGACCATCTCGACGATGCGGTTGCCGGAGAGATGCGCCAGCACGTAGCGGCGCGAATCGACCGCCGGGATCGCCGCGTTGTGCGGCAACGAGGTGCCCAGCGACTCGGCCATGCAGGCCATGGTCGAGGCCGTGCCCATGGTATTGCACGTCCCCGCCGAGCGCGACATGCCGGCCTCCGCGGCCATGAACTCATGAATCGAGATCTTGCCCGCCTTGACCTGCTCGGAGAGCTGCCAGACCACGGTGCCCGAACCGATGTCCTTGCCCTCGTGCTTGCCGTTGAGCATCGGCCCGCCGGTGACCACGATGGTGGGGATGTCGCAGCTCGCCGCGCCCATCAGCAGCGCCGGGGTGGTCTTGTCGCACCCCACCAGCAACACCACCGCATCGAGCGGGTTGCCGCGGATCGACTCCTCGACGTCCATGCTGGCCAGGTTGCGGGTGAACATCGCCGTGGGCCGCAGCAGCGATTCGCCGTTGGAGAACACCGGGAACTCCACCGGGTAGCCCCCCGCTTCAAGCACCCCCTTCTTGACGTGTTCGGCCAGTTTGCGGAAATGCGCATTGCAGGGCGTGAGTTCCGACCAGGTGTTGCAGATGCCGATAATCGGCTTGCCCTCGAACTCATGATCGGGAATGCCCTGGTTCTTCATCCAGCTGCGATACATGAAGCCGTTCTTGTCGGCGGTGCCGAACCACTGGGCGCTGCGCAAGGGACGCTTGCGGTCGGTCATATGAGGTCTCCTGAAACCGAAGGATCATGCACGCTGGCGTCGGTTCTGCTTCCAGCGGTCGAACATCACCGCCAGCAGCAGGATCGCGCCGCGTACCAGGTATTGATAGAAGGTGGGAACGTTGAGCAGGCCCATGGCGTTCTGCACGCAGCCCATGATCAGAACGCCCACCAGCACGCCCGTGATGGTGGCTACGCCGCCGGAAAGGGCCACGCCGCCCAGCACGCAGGCCGAGATCACGGCAAGCTCCAGCCCCATCGAGGTATTGGGGTCTCCCAGGCCCATGCGCGAGGCGAGCAGCACGCCGGCGATGCCGGCCACTACGCCCTGCAGGCCGAAGACAATGATCTTGAGCCGGCGCACGTTTACCCCGGCCAGGGCCGCCGCCTCGGCATTGCCGCCGGTGGCCAGCACGTTGCGCCCGAATGCGGTCATGTTGAGCAGCACGCCGAAGATCACGAAGCAGGCGATCATGGTCCACACCGGCAGGGTCAGGCCGAGGAAGGAGGCACTGCCAAGGTCGAAGAATTCGGGCACGGTGATCATCACCGCATCGCCACCGGAGGTGATGTAGGCCAGGCCGCGCACGAACTCCATGGCGGCGAGCGTGGCAATCAACGAATTGATGCCGAACCTGGCCACCACGAAGCCGTTGAATGCCCCCACCGCGCCCCCGGCAAGCACGCCGCCGAGCACGCCGATCGCCACGCTGCCCGAGGCCGAGGTGACCACGGCGGCGACGACGCCGGCAAAGGCGACGATGGACGCCACCGAGAGATCGACCTCGCCCAGCGCCAACACCATCATCATGGTGGTGGCGATGGTGCCGATCAGGGTGATGGAGAGCAGCAGCCCCACCATGTTGCGCCCGGTGAGGAAGCCGGGGATGAACACGGCCAGTGCCACGAACAGGATGACGAAGATGGCGATCAGGCCGGAAGTGTCGAGCAGGGTGCGCAGAGGCTTGGGCAGCCCCCGGCGTGGGGGCGCCGCAGTCGTGCTGCCGTCTGCCCCAGCGAGTTTATGGGTGGTCATGTCGTATCCCTCGGATGTCACTTTGTCAGGTACTCGTCGATGCGCTGGCGATGGATTCGCCGACAGGCTCAGGCGGGCAGCGCCAGCCCCAGCAGGCGTTCCTGGGTAACCTCACGGCGCGGGACGATGTCGACGAGCTCTCCGTCACGCATCACGCCGATGCGGTCGCAGATGGAGCTCACTTCGGCCAGGTCGCTGGAGATCACGATGACGCTCTTGCCCTGCTCGGCCAGGTCGTAGAGCAAGGTGTAGATGTCGCGACGGGCGCCGACATCGATACCTCGCGTGGGCTCGTCCACCACGAACAAGTCGATCTCCTCGGCCAGCCAACGCGCCAGGATCACCTTCTGCTGGTTACCGCCGGAGAGCGTGCCGATGGGCGTGCGCGGGCCCGGTGTCTTTATGCTCAGCCGCCGGATGTATTCTTCGGCGTTGGCACGTTCACGACGGGGATCGCGAAACACACCCCAGCGCCTGAAGAAGCGCCGGCAGCTGATGTTGAGGTTGTCGGCCACGCTGGCCACGGGAAAGATGCCCTGCGACTTGCGATCCTCGGGGCACATGGCAATGCCCATGCGGATCGCCTCGCCGGGACTGGTGAAGCGCCTTGCCGTACCCTGGAAGCGCACCACCCCCGCGCTGGCGGCCTCTGCCCCGCAAACCAGTCGCATCAGCTCGCTGCGGCCCGCGCCGACCAGGCCAAAAAGACCGAATACTTCGCCGCGCTTGACCTCGAAGCTGACGGGCGCCCTGAGCCCCCGGCCTTCGATGGCATCGATCTCGAGCATGACCTCGCCCTGCTCCCGCTCGCGGTAGCCGTAGACGTCCTCGATATCGCGTCCGACCATTTCGCTGACCAGGGTGTCGTGGTCGAGGGAGGCCAGGCTTTCATGGGTACGCACATGCTTGCCGTCACGAAACACGGTGACCGCATCGCACATCTTGAAGACCTCCTCCATGCGATGGGTCACGTAGAGCACTACGCGCCCCTCGTCGCGCAGCCGGGCGACGATGCGCTCGAGCTCGCGCGTCTCCTGTACCGACAGGCTGCTGGTGGGCTCGTCGAAGGCGATGATACGGGCGTCACGCAGCAGCGCGCGGCCGATCTCGATCATCTGCTGCTGGCCGATGGAGAGGTCGCGCACCTTGGTAGACGGGTGAATGCTTCCCTCACCGAGCTCTTCGAGTATGCGCATCGCCCGCTCGCGCAATTGACGCCGGTCGATAAAGCCACGGCTGACCGGAAGCTGGCCGAGAAGCAGGTTCTCGGCCACCGACATGTTGGGGGCCAGCGTCAGTTCCTGGTAGATGATCGCGACCCCCTGGGCGAGCGCCTCGCGGGCGTTGGCAAACACATGCCGCTCACCGCCGATCCACAGCGCGCCCTCGGTGACGCGGTTGACCCCGCTGAGCACCTTGAGCAGTGTCGACTTGCCGGCCCCGTTCTCGCCCATCAGGGCGTGCACCTGGCCGGCATGGGCGCCGAAGCTGACCCTGTCCAGCGCACGCACCCCGGGGAAGACCACGCTGATGCCGTCGAATCGAAGAAAGGGTTCCGTCATGTCGCTCTCCCGCTCGCCGTGACCCGCCATCCTCACAGCCCCAGTTCGGCGCGCACGTTTTGCCAGTTGTCGCGCGTCATCAGTGTGCCGGTGGTCTCGGTATTGGCCGGTGGCTCCTCGCCTTCGGTGATCCAGCGATAGAGGTTCTCCGCGGTTTGCTGGCCATGCTGGGTAGAGCTCACTGCCACGGTGCCGTGAAAGCCGGTCGGGTTGCTGCGCGAGAACTCGGCGAAGGCGGCGCCGGAACCGTTGATGCCCACGCCGATCACATCCTCGGCGGCCAGGCCGTACTGCTCGGTAGCGCGCACGCCGCCCAGCACACTCTCCTCGTTGAGGGCGTAGATGATCCAATGCTCGAATTCGTCGTGCTGGGAAAGGATCGGCGAAGCGGCCGAGAAGGCGCTGCTGGTATCGGTGTTCTGCTGGGGAGCATCGAAGATGTTCGCCTCGGGGAAGCCGTGCTCGAGCAGCACGTCGGTGGCGCCGTCGGTGCGCTCCCGAGCGGTGGGCAATTCGTTATTGGTAATGCGCAAGGCGGCGACCTCTTGAGGATCCCAGCTGCGTGCTTCCATTTCCGCGGCAAGCGCCTCACCGACCTGCTGGCCGATCTTGTAGCCGGACATGCCCAGATGCGGCACGCCCTCGAGCGGTTCGCCGTTTCCGTCGACGAACTGATCGTCGACCGTGATCACTTTCATGCCGTACTGGTTGGCGCGATTCATCACGGCCGAACCCAGGCGCACATCCGGCGGGCAGATGACGAAGCCCTGGGCGCCCTGGGAGTTGAGGTTGTCGATGGCGCTGAGCACCTCCTGGCCGTCTTCGCCACCTAGCCGCACGACGCGGAAGCCCAGCTCCTCGCCCACCTGAGTCGCCGCTTCCTGCTCGTTGATGAACCAGGCCTGCTCGGGTTTCTTGACGATGAAACCGATACGGACTTCCTCTTCGTCAGCCTGTACTGCACCGACGGTACCGAGTGCCAGGCCGGCACTCAGGGCCAGGCGAGTGAAGGTCGTTGTCATGGACATGTCGTACTCCTGAATTCGCTACGGGTTTTGTTGTTGATGTTGGGACTCATGCGTCACGAGCCCGGGGCTTCCTGAGCGGCGAAGCGGAAGATCGTGCGTGAGCGGTAGGTCTCCCCCGGCTCAAGCACGGTATCGGGAAAGGCCTCCTGATTGGGCGAGTCGGGGAAATGCTGGGTTTCCAGCGCGAATCCCGAGCGGTGCTCGTAGGCTCGCCCCTGCTTGCCCGTCAGATCACCGGCGAGAAAGTTGCCCGAGTAGAACTGGATGCCCGGCTCGGTGGTGGCGATCTCGAGCAGACGCCCGCTCCTGGGCTCCCATACCCTGGCGGCCAAGACAGGGGCCTCGATGGAAGCGCCATTGTCGGCGAGCACGAAGTTGTGGTCGTAGCCCTTACCGAGGGTCAGCTGCTCGTTGTCCTGCTCGATGCGCTCGCCGATCGGCGTCGGCTGGGTGAAGTCGAATGGCGTACCCTCGACCGAGCGGATCTCGCCGGTAGGAATCAGCCCTTCATCCACCGGAGTAAAGGCATCGGCGTTGATCATCAGCCGATGATCGAGAATGCTGCCGCTGCCCTCCCCCGCGAGATTGAAGTAACTGTGCTGGGTCAGGTTGACGGGGGTCGCCTTGTCGGTCGTCGCCCGGTAATCGACGATCAGCTCGTCGGCATCGGTCAAGGTGTAGGTCACTTTCGTGGCCAGCCGGCCCGGATAACCCTCCTCGCCATCTTCGCTTGTATAGCTGAGTACGAGCCCGGCCCCTTCGTCACTCTCGAACGGCTCGGCTTGCCATAACACCCGGTCGAATCCCTGCCGGCCGCCATGCAGGTGGTTGTCTCCGTCATTGGTGGCGAGGGAGTAGGTCTCGCCCTCCAGGGAAAACCGGCCGCTGGCAATGCGATTGCCATAGCGCCCGATCAATGCTCCGAAGTAGGGGTTGGCCTGGCGATAGCTATCGGAGAGATAGTCTTCCAGCGAGTCGAAACCCAGCACGATATCTTCGAATTCGCCTTCGATATCGGGGGTTTTCAGCGAGAGGATGATGCCGCCGTAGTTGGTAACGCGCATCTCGATGCCGTTGGCATTGGTGAAGCGGTAAACGTCGACCTGGCGGCCATCGGGCAACTGGCCGAACGTCGACTTCTCGATACCGCGTGCCGCCGTGCCGTTGGAAGACGCTTCGTCACCGGCATGCGCATGGGCCATCCCCAGCAGCAGCATGGCGGCTCCTACGCTCATCAGCAGGGGCGAGCCGGTACTGCGTAACGTGAGTGGCATGATCTGTCTCCTTGATCCTGGTGTTGTTGTTATCGGAGCGACGCGGGGGCCGCGACTACAGCCGCTACAGTAGACAGGCCTGACATAACCAACCAATATGATTTTCTCCAATTAATGATATTTATTTGGTTATCAATAGACGACGCGGGGAGATGCCATGCGCACGCTGGGTGACGACTGGTTTCTGCAGGCACGACTAAAGTTGCGCCACCTTCAGCTCTTGCTGGCCCTCGACGAGGAGCGCAACCTGCATCGCGCGGCCGCCCAGTTGGGCATCAGCCAGCCGGCCGCCTCGAAACTGTTGGGGGATCTCGAAACCCAACTGGGCATCAGGCTGTTTGATCGCCAGCCACGGGGCCTCACACCGAACTGGTACGGGGAGGTGATGGTCCGGCATGCACAGACCATGCTCTCTGAGCTTCATAACACCGGCGAGGAACTCAACGCCCTGTACGAAGGCAATGCCGGCAAGGTGGCCATCGGCACGGTGATGGCACCGGCGGTGACACTGCTTGCCAGCGCCATCGAGCGGGTACACCGGACCCACCCCAGACTCAAGGTCAGCGTCGAGGTCGATGTCAGCAAGCGGCTCGTGCCGAGGTTGTTGGAGGGAGAGCTCGATTTCGCCATTACCCGGATACCGACCGGGTTCTCGACCGATCCGTTCGTGTTCGAGGAAATCGGCGAAGAGGAGATCTGTTTCGTGTGCCGTGAAGGCCATCCGCTTTCGGGGGAAGACCCGCTGAAGCTGGAAGCCATGGTCGCCTATCCGTGGGCGCTACAGCCCCAGGGAGCCCTAATGCGCCAGCGGGTCGACGCGCTGTTTCTCTATCATGGCATCGAAGCGCCGGCGCAGATCGTCGATACCACCGATATCCTGGTGGCGCTGGCGCTGATCGACCGCTCGGATACGATCACTGCTACCACGCGTCAGGTCGCCGACCTGCTGTGCGCTCCGACACGCTTTCGCATCCTGCCCTTTCATCAACGGCTCAGCGTGCAGCCGTTCGGCCTGGTGAGCCTCAGGCGTCGCCGGCCCTCTCCGGGCGCGGCGACGTTGATGGGCATGTTGCGGGAGCTGGTGGCTCACCAGCGACAGCAGGGGCTTCTTTGATTCATTCGATGAAGGGCTCCGTCGGCTCGCGCCAGGCAGCGAGGCAGGCATCCGCCACATGGCGCAGGGGCGCCAGGTCCACATCGCTGCGATGTTCCCGGATCAGCTCGGCGAACCGGGCATAGAGACCGGGGTACTCGCGCTCCTCGGCGTCAAGCAGGCAGCGGCCGTCGAGTTCCAGCCGGCACCCGCCCTGCAGCAGGCTGAGCCGCCCCGCCTCGGTGTCGACATGAATGCTCCAGATCGGCGGGCTCGGCTGGCGGAAATCGAAGTCGGCCACGATCGGTGTGTTCCGGGAATCGCTGAAGGTCAGCGATGCGGCGATGGGCGCCTGGCAGTTGCTGGGTATCGAAAGCCGCGCATCACGCAGGAAAAAAGCGTGCGGCAGTATCTCGGTGGCGATCGACAACGCGTTGATGCCGGGGTCGAACACGCCCATGCCGGCCGGCTCCCAGATCCACGCCTGACCGGGATGCCATACCCGCACGTCCTCTCGCCAGTCGATCTCGACCCGCGTGATCGCCTTGTCCTTCAGCCACTCGCGTGCCTCCGCCACAGCCGGAGCGAAGCGCGAATGCCAGGCTGCAAACAGGGTGCAACCCTGCCGCTCGGCCAGTTCCACCAGCTCCTCGACCTCGCTCAGGGTCGCACCGGGCGGCTTTTCCAGCAGCACGCTCTTGCCATGCTCGAGGGCGATGCGTGCCTGCGAGTAGCGCAGATGCGTAGGCGTGCAGATGGCGACCGCCTGCAGCTCGGGCTGCGCCTCGAGCATGTCGCCCAGCGCAGCGTAGCTTGGCACCGGTGCGTGACTGGCGTGGGGGTCCGCCGTTGCGACCAGGTGGAAATCGCGGCTCACGGCCAGGGCCGGCAGGTGCTGGTCGCGAACGATCTTGCCCACCCCTACCAGTCCGATTTCGATGCGTTGCATTGCCAATTCCTTTGGATCGGAGGCGAGACGCTACGTCTCGCCAGTGTGAATGACACGACTAAAGTTTATGTTGAACATGGCATGTATATGTTCAACATATAGGCGGAACGTAACAACAAACAACCCCCTGGAGTTCGTATGTCTCGATTCACATCCCGCTTCGCCCTCACCGGCTCGGCCTTGATGCTGTGCCTCTCCACGGCACATGCCGCCGAGTACGAATGGACCTTTCAAGCCTCGGAAACCTCCGGCGAACCGAGCTTCAAGATCAAGCAGGAGTGGGCCGAGCGAATCTCCCGCATGACCGACGGTCGCGTCGAGATCGAGGTCATGCCGATCAATGCCGTGGTCGGCCCCACCGAAACACTGGATGCGGTGAGCTCCGGCATCCTGCAGGGCCACATGACAGACCCCAGCTACTTTTCGGGCCAGGATCCTGCCTTCGGCATGCTGGGCAACCTGGTCGGTGCCTGGCAGAACCCTTACGACTTTCTCGAATACATGAAGCACGGCGGCGGCGAGGAACTCTATAACGAACTGGTCGAGCCCTACGGCGTGCACCTGATCGGAGCCGCCACCTTCCCGCTTGAATCGGTGCCCTCCACCGTGCCGATCGAGACGCTTGAGGACTTCGAAGGCCTCAAGATCCGCGCCCCGCAGGGCATGGTCTATAACGTTTTCGAGCGCATCGGTGCAAGCCCCGTCAACCTGCCAGGCTCCGAAGTCTATACCGCGCTGGAGAAGAAGGTCATCGACGCCGCCGACTCCACGGTACTCTCCAACAACGACGCCATGGGCCTGCACGCCTTCGCCCCTTACCCCCTCTATCCTGGCTTCCATTCGATGCCGATGATCGCCGTGTCGATCAACAAGCAGATCTGGGACGACCTGCCGGAAGAGTTGCAGATGACCCTCGAGACCGCCTTCGACGGCATGGCCTATGACCTGATCGCGCGGCTCAAGGCCCAGGACATCGAGACGCTCGAGCGGCTGCAAGAGGATCCGGATGTGCATCCCTACGACCTGCCCGCCGAGGAGCGCCGCAAGTTCAGCGCTGCCGCCGAGGAAGAGTGGCAGGAATGGGCCGGCGAGAACGAGATGACCCAGAAGATCTACGACTCCGCCACGGTTTTCCTGCGCTCGCGCAATCTGCTCTGAACCCCGCATCGGCAACCAAGCGGGCCGCGAAACCTGGCGGCCCGCAACGCCCATCGAGACTCGCCATGTCGCAGCCACAACACGACCCCAAGCCCCTGCCCGAACAGGAACTCGCCGATATCGTGGAGCAGGTAGAGGATGTTTCGCCCGAGCGAAACGCCTTGGATCGGCTGGTATCGCGAGGCGCCCGCGGTGCCGCCTGGATGATTCTGCTGGCCATGGCCATCAGCGTGGTCGAGGTGTTCCTGCGCTATGGATTCGGCTCCCCCACGTCCTGGGTACATGAGACCGTGGTGTTCCTGGTCGCGATCAGCTTCGCCCTGGGCGGCCCCGCGGCCATGGCGCGCAATAGCCACATCCGGGTCAAGGTACTCTACGATAGCGTCGGCCCCCGCCTCCGGGGCTGGATGGACCGCTTCAACGACCTGGTGACCCTGGGCTTCTGCCTGGCCATGAGCTATGCCGCCTTCACCATGTTCTGGAAAGCCTCGCACAACCCGCTCGGCGAGTGGCGTCTGGAGCGCTCCGGCACCTCGTGGAACCCGCCCTTTCCGGCCATGGTGAAGGGCGTGATTCTCTTCGCCCTGGCCCTGATGACGCTGCAGGCCACGCTTCACCTGATCCAGTCGCTGCGGGCTCGCCCCGGCCGGGAGATGCGCTGATGGATATCTCGACCGCGACGCTATTGATGGTCGGCGCCATTTTCGCGCTGCTGGTAACCGGCCTGCCGCTGGCCTTCATCACCGGCCTGGTGGCCATGGCCTTCACCTTCGGCTGGTTCGGCGAAACCGCCCTGCCGCTGGTCACCAGCCGTGTCTACGGCTTCATCACCGAATACTCGCTGGTGGCGGTGCCGATGTTCGTATTGATGGCCTCGCTGCTCGACCGTTCCGGCATCGCCAGAGACCTGTTCAATGCCATGCGCGTGTTTGCCGGGCGCCTGCCCGGCGGCGTGGCGGTACAGACCATCGTGGTGGCGTTCTTCCTCGCCGCGCTGTCGGGGATCATCGGCGGCGAGATTGTGCTGCTGGGCATCCTGGCGCTGCCGCAGATGCTGCGCCTGGGTTACGACAAGCACCTGTCGATCGGCGTGGTTTGCGCCGGCGGCGCGCTGGGCACCATGATGCCGCCGTCAATCGTGCTGATCATCTACGGCCTGATCGCCAGCGTCTCGATCGCCGAACTGTTCACTGCCGCCATCACGCCGGCAGTGATCCTGATGATTTCCTACATCGCCTACGTGCTGGTGCGCTGTCTCAGGAACCCCGAGATGGGCCCCCCGCTGACGGAAGCGAGCCAGGACAACCCCTTCGCCGGCAGGCTCGATGCGGTCAAGGCGATCCTGCTGCCGGGGCTGATCGCCTTCCTGGTGCTCGGCACCATCTACGGTGGCATCGCCTCGGTCACCGAGGCGGCGGCCATGGGCGTGTTCGGCGTCATGCTGGCCATCATGGTGCGCGGCGAGTTCTCACTCTCCATGCTGCATCACAGCCTGGGCCAGACACTTAACACCTGCGGCATGATCATCTGGATCGGCATCGGCGCGGCGGCGCTGGTCGGGGTCTACAACCTGATGGGTGGCAACCGCTTCGTCTCGGGCCTAATCCTCGGTCTCGAGGTGGCGCCCATCGTGATCGTGCTGGTCATGATGGGCATCATGCTGGTGCTGGGCCTTTTCCTCGACTGGATCGGCATCGCCATGCTGGCCCTGCCGATCTTCCTGCCCATCATTACCGAGCTGGGTTTCGATCCGATCTGGTTCGGCATCCTGTTCGCCGTGAACATGCAGGTCTCGTTCCTGTCGCCACCCTTCGGCCCCGCGGCGTTCTATCTCAAGAGCGTGGCGCCGCCGGAAGTCTCCCTCAAGGATATCTACCTTTCGGTATTACCATTCATGCTTATCCAGCTCTGCGTACTGGCCGCCCTGCTGCTGTGGCCGCAGCTGGCGATCTGGCCGCTCTCACCTTGATGGCGCGATCTCACCGATAGCCCAAACCCAGCCAGGGAGGCATAAACGATGAAAACACAACGACTCACTTACCTGGAAAAGGTCGGGTTCGGCAGCGGCGATATGGCCATCAATATCGTCATCTCCTCCATGTTCCTGATCATTTCGTATTTCTACACCGACATCTTCGGGCTCAAGCCCAGCCACATGGGAATCCTGTTCCTGGTGGCGCGCCTGGTGGACGCGATAACCGACCCCCTGATGGGCCTCGTCACGGACAAGTTCAACAGCCGCCGGGGGCGCTATCGCCCTTACTTTCTGGTCTTCTCGGTGCCTTTCGGGCTGTCGGTGCTGTTGCTCTTCACCACGCCGGACTGGAGCTATAACGCCAAGCTTGTCTGGGCGTATTCGACCTACCTCTTCGTCACGCTCATGTTCACTTCGGTCACCATCCCCTATATCTCACTGATCGGCGTGCTGACACCGGATCCCAAGGACCGGCTGTCGGCCAATGGATACCGTTTGTTCTTCGCCAAGATCGCCGCGTTTCTGGTCACGATCATCGTGCCCAAGCTCGCCGAGTTCGTGGGCGGAGAGAATCTTGCCCTCGGCTACCAGGTTTCCATGGGCTTGATGGGCGGGCTTGCCACGCTACTGTTCCTGTTCTGTTATTACACGACGACCGAGCGTGTGCAGCACACGATCGACGACAAGCCACTGAAGCAGCAGCTGAGCGTGCTCATGAAGAACGACCAGTGGTTGATCCTGTGTGCCGTCTGCTTCACGGGTACCCTCGGCTACGTCATTCGCAGTTCCGTCGCGGCCTATTACGCCAAGTATTATCTCGGCGCCGACGCGACGCTGCTGTCGGCATTTCTGACCACCGGGGTTACTGCCGCGATCCTGGCCATGGTGGCCTCGACCTGGATCACCAAGCGCTATTGCAAGATCCAGCTCTTCCGCTGGAGCCAGCTCGCCGTGGGAGTGCTCAGCGTGGTGATGTTCGTTGCCGTTCGTCCCGGCGACATCGTGCTGGCCTTCATTCTCTACTTCCTCATCTCCTTCGTTGTCGACCTTCACGCCCCCGTCTTCTGGTCGGCCATCGCCGAAGCGGTCGATTACGGTGAAGCCAAGACCGGACGACGCGTCTCCGGCCTGGCCTTCGGCGGCATTTCCTTCTTTCAGAAAGCCGGTATGGGGGCGGCGGGATTTCTGGTAGGCACGCTCCTGACCTACTTCAATTACGAGGCCAATACCGAGCAGAGCGCCTTTACGCTTACAGGCATCGCCCTGATGCTATCCGTCATTCCCGGCCTCTTTCATATGCTGATGGGCAGCCTGATGTTCAAGTATCGGATCACCGACCGCTACTACGAGGACATGAAAGCGGGCAGCCTGCGCGACTCCACGCTGGCAGAGGCCAGCGCCGGACCGTTATGAGCGCTCAAGACACCTTATCGCAACCCAGGAAGGCAGCGAACACGATGGCGACGCTAACACCCTTGATAGAGCAGCGTGCGGACCCCTTCATTCACAAGCATACGGATGGCTTTTATTACTTCACCGCCTCCGTACCCGAGTACGACCGCCTGGAGCTGCGCCGTGCCCGGAGTATCGAGGCGCTCGCCGAAGCGTCTCCGGTCAGTGTATGGCGCAAGCCCGACACCGGCCCTCTCAGCGAGTTGATCTGGGCGCCGGAGCTGCATTTTCACGAGGGGCGCTGGTATCTCTACTTTGCCGCGGCCCCGAGCCGGGAGATCCGCGATGGGTTGTTCCAGCATCGCATGTACGCCATCTGCAGCGAGGCGGCCGATCCTCTGACCGGCCCTTGGAGCGATCCCGTCCGGATCGAGACAGGCACCGACACTTTCTGCCTCGATGCCACTACGTTCCACCACGAGGGATCGCTCTATTATCTCTGGGCGCAGAAATCTCCCGAGATTCCCGGCAACTCCAACCTTTATATCGCTCCCATGCAGACGCCCGAAACCCTGGCGGCTCCTCCCGTTCTGCTGAGCATTCCCGAATTCGAGTGGGAAACCCGCGGCTTCAGTGTCAACGAGGGGCCTGCCGTGCTGTGTCGGCATGGCCGCGTGTTTCTTACCTATTCGGCGAGCGCTACCGATGAGAACTACTGCATGGGCATGCTCTGGGCCGATGCCGATGCCGACCTGCTCGATCCCGCCAGCTGGACGAAGTCATCGGAGCCGGTCTTCAGGAGCGATCCGTCCAATGCCATTTTCGGACCGGGCCACAATAGCTTTACCGTGGACGAAGACGACCAAACCGACCTGCTGGTGTACCACGCGCGCACCTATACCGAGATCGAAGGCGACCCGCTTTGGGATCCCAACCGGCACACCTACGTCAAGCGAATTCATTGGGACGCGGATGGCTTCCCCCTGTTCGGCAAACCGTCGTCCCGCGACTGAATCGCACCACCCCTTACCTTGAGGAAGCAGAGCCATGCGTTTGATCCAATGTGAACAACAGGGCCAGGTCCGCGCTGCCCGGGTCGAAAGCGACCGTGAAGTTCGCCTGCTCGACGCCGACACCTACACCCTGGCCCGCCGCGCCATTGCGGCAGGCCAGCCGCTGGCAGAGATCATCGAGGCGGCCCTCACCGATACCCGTCTCGACTATCAGCGACAGATCGACGAGAAACGCCTGCTGCCGCCGCTGACCCACCCCGACCCGGCCCATTGTCTCGTGACCGGCACGGGCCTGACCCACCTGGGCAGCGCCGACACGCGCTCGGCCATGCACGCCAAGACGCAGGCTGCAGAAAGCGAGCTGACCGACTCCATGCGCATGTTCAAGCTTGGCGTGGAGAGCGGCAAGCCCGATACGGGCAACGTCGGGGCCCAGCCGGAGTGGTTCTACAAGGGCGACGGCAGTTGCGTCGTCGCGCCCGAGGCGGAGATTCCCGTGCCCGATTTCGCCGAAGACGCCGGTGAGGAGCCGGAACTGGCCGGGCTCTATGTGATCGGTGACGACGGGCGACCCTGGCGCCTGGGCTACGCCATCGGCAACGAATTTTCCGATCACGTGACCGAGCGTTTCAACTACCTGTGGCTGGCCCACTCCAAGCTGCGCGCCTGTAGCTTCGGCCCGGAACTTCTGATCGGTGAGTTGCCCAAGCATCTGGAAGGCACCAGCCGCATCCTGCGCGGTGACGAAACCCTGTGGGAGAAGCCGTTTCTCACCGGCGAAGCCAACATGGCCCACAGCCTGGCCAACCTGGAGCACCACCACTTCAAGTATTCGGGCTTTCGCCGCTCCGGCGATGTGCACGTGCACTTCTTCGGTACCGCGACATTGAGCTTCGCCGACGGCGTCCAGACCCAAGACGGCGACCGTTTCGAAATCGAGCTCAGTGAATTCGGCCGCCCCCTGCGCAATCCACTACGCTTCGAGGCGGAAAGCCCCGCCATCGAAGTGAAATCGCTCTGATAGCAAGCAAGGAGTCATTCATGTCCCTGGAAGGCAAGATGCTGATCGGCCGCGAGGCCACCAGCGGCAGTTCCCAGCCCATCCACGCCGTCAATCCCGCCACCGGCGAGACCCTCGAACCTACCTATGTGGGCGGCGGCAAGGCCGAGGTCGAGCGCGCCTGTGAACTGGCCGAGGCGGCTTTCGCCACCTATCGCGAGACGACACTCGAAGCGCGCGCCGCGTTTCTCGAAAGCGTGGCCAGTGAGATCGAGGCCATCGGCGACGCACTCATCGAGCGCGCCATCGCCGAGACCGGCCTGCCCCGGGCGCGCCTGGAGGGCGAGCGCGGCCGCACCTGCGGCCAGCTGCGCCTGTTCGCCGGCGTCGTGCGTGCCGGCGAGTGGCTCGACCTGCGCCTCGACCCGGCCCTGCCGGAGCGCGAGCCGATGCCGCGTGCCGACCTGCGCCAGCGCCACATTCCGCTCGGCCCCGTCGCGGTGTTCGGCGCCTCGAACTTCCCGCTGGCCTTCTCCGTGGCCGGCGGCGATACCGCCTCGGCGCTGGCCGCCGGCTGCCCGGTGATCGTCAAGGGCCACTCCGCCCATCCCGGCACCTCCGAGCTGGTGGGCCGTGCCGTCCAGCGCGCCGTCGAGAAGAGCGGCCTGCCCGAAGGAGTGTTCTCGCTGCTGTTCGGCTCGGGCCGCGAGATTGGCCAGGCGCTGGTCAGTGATCCGCGCATCCAGGCGGTGGGCTTTACCGGCTCCCGCGGCGGCGGCACGGCGCTGATGAAGACGGCGCAAAGCCGCCCGCAGCCGATCCCGGTCTACGCCGAGATGAGCTCGATCAACCCGGTGTTCCTGCTGCCCGAGGCGCTCAAGGCGCGCGGCGCCCAGATCGCCGAGGGCTTCGTCGCCTCGCTCAACATGGGCGCCGGGCAGTTCTGCACCAACCCGGGCCTGGTCATCGCGGTGAAGGGGCCTGAGCTTACCGCCTTCGTCGAGGCCGCGGCCGACGCGGTAAAACAGAGCGCCGCCCAGACCATGCTCACCCCGGGCATCCATGACGCCTACCAGCAGGGCGTGGGCCGGCTTTCGAGCAATGACAAGGTCAAGGAAGTGGCCCGCGGCCAGGCCGGGGAATCGGCCCATCCGTGCCAGGCGGGGCTGTTCGTCACCTCGGCCCAGGATTTCCTCAACGACCCCGAGCTGCAGGAGGAAGTGTTCGGTTCCACCTCGCTGGTGATCGAGTGTGCCGATCTGGAGGAAGTGAAGCGCGTGGCCGGCGAGCTCGAAGGCCAGCTCACCGCCACCCTGCAGATGGACGACGGCGACCTCGACGCGGCGAAGGCGCTGATGCCG
The DNA here is from genome assembly GCF_052584175.1 of Billgrantia hypersalina. Lineage (NCBI taxonomy): Bacteria > Pseudomonadati > Pseudomonadota > Gammaproteobacteria > Oceanospirillales > Halomonadaceae > Billgrantia > Billgrantia hypersalina. The sequence continues at coordinate 750,841 of NZ_JBMIQI010000011.1, read as the reverse complement.
ATTCTCGAGCGCAAGGCGGGGCGGATATTGGCCAACGGCTGGCCGACGGGCGTGGAGGTGTGTCACGCCATGGTTCATGGCGGCCCCTACCCGGCCACGTCCGACTCGCGCACCACCTCGGTGGGCAGTGCGGCGATCTTCCGCTTCCTGCGCCCGGTGTGCTACCAGGCGCTGCCGGAGGGGCTGCTGCCCGAGGCAGTGCGTGACGGCAATCCGTGGGGCGTGAGCCGGCTGGTGGATGGCAAGCGGGAGGCGTAGCCCGACAGTCTTTGTTTGAACCTTTGGCGGCTTTCGGGCCGCCTTTTTTCGTTTTTTAGAGTCAGCTCGTCAACTGCCGCACCGCCAGCTCCACACCGCGCAGCTCCGCCAGCCCCTTCAGGCGCCCGTAGAGCGGATAGCCGGGGCGGGTATCGCGGCGCTGGTCGTCGAGGATGTGATGGCCGTGGTCCGGCCGCAACGGCAGGCGCGGCCCTCCCTCGCGTTCGCGGCGCCGCTCCTCTGCCACCAACGCGCCGATCACGCCGACCATGTCGACGTCTCCATCCAGGTGATGCGCCTCGTGGAAGGTGCGCGGGTCGGTTGTCTCGCGCCGGGTCGAACGCAGGTGGGCGAAGTAGATGCGCGGGCCGAAGCGCTGTGCCATGTCGGCCAGATCGAGGTCCTCTCGCACCCCATAGGAGCCGGTGCACAGCGTCAGGCCATTGGCCTCGCTGGGCGCCACATCGAGCAGCCACTGGGCGTCCTCCGCGGTGGAAACCACCCGTGGCAGGCCGAACAGCGGGCGCGGCGGATCGTCCGGATGGATGGCGAGCCGCAGGCCGGCCTCCTCGGCCACCGGCACGATGGAAAGCAGGAAATAACCGAGATGCTCGCGCAGGCGCTCAGGCCCGATGCCGGCATAGGCGTCCAGCGCCGCCTGGAAGCGTTCCAGCGTGTAGTGCTCCTCGGCCCCCGGCAGGCCGGCGATGATGGTGTTGGCCAGGGCCTCGCGACCGGCCGCATCGAGGCCGTCGAAATAGCGCCTGGCTTCGGCCTGTTCGGCATCGCTGTACTCGGCCTCGGCGCCGGGGCGCTTCAGCAGGTAAAGATCGAAGGCGGCAAAGGCCGCCTGCTCGAAGCGCAGCGCCAGGCCGCCGTCCGGCAGCCGCCAGGCGAGGTCGGTGCGGGTCCAGTCGAGCACCGGCATGAAGTTGTAGCAGACGGTGTCGATACCGCAGGCCGCCAGGTTACGCAGGCTCTCCTGATAGGCCGCGATGTAGCGCTCGCGCTCGGGCAAGCCCTGCTTGATCGCCTCGTGCACCGGCACGCTCTCCACGACCGACCAGGAGAGACCCGCGGCTTCGATCGTTGCCTTGCGCTCGGCAATGGCCTCGACCGGCCAGGCCGTACCGTTGGGTATCTCGTGAAGCGCCGTGACGATACCGGTGGCCCCGGTCTGGCGAATCTCATCGAGGGTGATCGGATCGCTCGGGCCGAACCAACGCCAAGTGTGTTCCACGAAACCTCCTCAGCTCCGCTTCATGAAGGCAAGTACGCCGCCAAGCCCTTCCGCGACAAGCCGACGGTAGGCAGCGAGCACGGCTTCGACAAAGTCGGCCCGTTCCGTCAGCGCCGGTGGGAACACGGCATCGAGCTCTAGGAAAGCCTGCACCAAGGCTTCGTGATCGTCGCCGTGGGCTTCGTGAAGGAGGGCGAACGTGCCGGCCATCGGATCGTCGACGGCATAGGCATTGCCGTGCAGATCGACTCCCAAGGTATAGCGAATCCACGCCGCCACGCCCAGTGCCGTACACGGCACCTCGGCCCCGGTTTCTTGCCTGGCCAGGGCGCCGTGCAGCCAACGCTGGGGCAGCTTCTGCGAGCCATCCATGGCGATCTGCTGCAGGCGATGGCGGAGACTGTCATTGGCAAAGCGCGCGAGCAGCGAGTCGGCATAGGCGTCAAGGTCGGTGCCGGCCGGCATCGCCAGGGTCGGCGCCGCCTCGTCGAGCATGTAGCGATGCAGCAACGCCACCAGATCGTCGCGACTCACCGCATCGAACACCGTCTCGATGTCGTCCAGCGCGCCCAGGTAGGCAAGCAGCGAATGGCTGCCGTTGAGCATGCGCAACTTCATGGTCTCGAACGGCGCCACGTCGTCGACCATCTCTACGCCCTCGGCTTCCCAGGCCGGACGCCCGAGCGGAAAGTCGTCCTCGACGACCCATTGCGAGAACGCCTCGCCCACCACCGCATTGGGGTCATCAACGCCCAGCTCGGCGAGGCGCGCGAAGTCGGTCTCGGTCATGGCCGGCACGATGCGGTCGACCATGCTGCAGGGGAACGCCACCTCGCGCTCGATCCAGGCGGCCAGTTCGGCATCACGACAGGCGGCGAGCTGCACCACGGCGGCACGGGTGCGCCGGCCGTTGTCCGGCATGTTGTCGCAGCACAGCACGGTGAACGGCGGCACCCCCGCCTGACGCCGCCGAGCTAGAGCTTCGACCAGAATGCCCGGCGCGCTGCGCGGTGCCTGCGGCTGGCCGATGTCGTGGGCGATCAGCGGGTCGTCGCGCAGCAGGCTGCCCTCGCTGGGGCTCAAGAAGTAGCCCTTCTCGGTCACCGTCAGCGTCACGAGGCGCGTCTCGAGCGAGGCCATGCGTGCCAGCAGCGCCTCGAGATCGCGTCCCCATCGATCGGTATGACTGTCCTGCCCCGTAAAGTGCGTCTCCTCGATCACGCCGATCTCGCGCAGCGTGACGTGCTTGCGGTCTGCGTATTCGGCCACGTGATAGAGGTAATCAGCGTCGCGCAGCGCATCGACCAGCGCCACGCCGCCGCGCAGGTTAGCGCTGCTCACGCCCCAGGCGCCGTCGCCGCTGCGCTGCCGATAGCGCTCCAGGTAGACCGCCTGATGAGCGCGGTGGAAAGCGCCGAGCCCCAGGTGGACGATGCCGATGCGGCCTTCACGCGCGGCCGCGGGGAGATGTGTCAGGTTCATGAAGCATCCTTCTCGTTGTGGCTTTCGCGATGCCGGTCCTTTCCTAGTCACCCATCAGCAGATTGGGTAACCACAGCGAGATCGCCGGCACATAGGAGACCAGCAGCAACACGGCGATATTGCAGATCAGGAAGGGCACGATGGCCCGCGCCACGCTCAGCATGGGCAGCTTGCCGATCCCCGCGACCACGAACAGGCACACCCCCACCGGCGGGGTGGTCAAGCCGATCATCAGGTTGAGTACCGCCATGACGGCGAAGTGAACCGGGTCCATGCCGACCCCGGTGGCCACGCCGAGCAGCGCCGGAAACAGGATGATCAGCGCGGCGATAGTCTCCATGAAGGCACCGACGAACAGCAGGATCAGGTTGAGGATCAGGATGACGACGATGGGGTTTTCGCTGATGGTCAGGATCAGCCCGGCAATCATCTGGGGAATCTGCTCGCTGGTCAGGATCCAGCCGAAGAGATTGGCCAGACCCACCATCAGCAGCAGCGCCGCGGAAGTGAAGACGGTATCGGTGAGGATGCCCGGCAGCTTGCGCCAGGTCAGTCCCTTGTAGACATACATGCCGACCACCAGGGCGTAGAGGCTGGCGACGATGGACGCTTCGGTGGGCGTGAAGAAGCCGCCGATGATGCCGTAGAGGATGATCGCCGTCATCAACAGCGCCCAGAAGGCGGTGCGCCCCTCGCGCAGCAGCTCCAGCAAGGTGGCCCGCTCGCCCTTGGGATAGCCGCGCCGCACGGCGAGAATGTACACGGTTACCATCATCGCCAGGCCCAGCAGCAGGCCGGGGATGGCGCCGGCCAGGAACATGCGACCCACCGAGACCCCGGACAGCGAGCCGGCGATGATCATCGGTACGCTGGGCGGAATGATCGGCCCCACGGTGGAGGAGGCGGCGGTGACCGCCGCGGCGAACGGCTTGTCGTAGCCGGACTTCGCCATGCCGGGAATCATCACCGAGCCGATACTCGCCGAGTCGGCCACGGCGGTGCCCGAGATACCGCCGAAGATCATCGAGCCCCCCACGTTGGCCAGGCCGAGTCCGCCGCGGATATGACCCAGCAGCGCATTGGAGAAGCGCACGATATGCTCGGTGATATTGCCGACGTTCATCAGGTTACCGGCCAGCACGAAACCGGGAATGCACAGCAGCACGAAGGTATCGATGCCGGCGTAGAGGCGCTGCGGCACGATGGTCAGGGAGATACCTTCCAGTACGAGATAGATCAGCGAGGCGATGCCCAGGGCAAAGGCGATGGGCATGCCGATCAACAGCAGGACCAGGAAAGCGCTGAACAGGAGGATCACTTCCATCACGGCTTCTCCGGTGCGGTGCGATCAGGGGCACGAAAGATGGCGACGAGGCCCTCCAGGAAACCAATGGCGCCGTAGACCAGTAACAACGCAAACATCACCACCGTGGAGAAGAAGATGTAGAGCATGGGCACCTTGAGCGTGGGCGAGGTCTGCCAGGCCCCGTTCTGGGCGTACTGCCAGGCGTAAGGCAGCACCACACCAGCGAAGCCAGCGATCAGCAGGCAGATCAGTGCCTGATAGGCGGCCTTCGAGCGGGGTCCCAATGCGTGGTGGAAAAGCTCCACGCTGATGTGGCGATGCTGACGTAGCACCACGCCCGCCGACAGGGCCACCATGTAGATGAACAGGTAGCGCGACAGCTCCTCCGTCCAGGAGACGCTGAACGGCAGGAAGAGACGAGCCGAGATCTGCAGCAGTACCGTGCCGGCAATGGCCACCAGTGCCAGGACGGCGAGAACGGTGAACAACGTGTCGACCCAACCGATGAGGCGCCCCACGATACCCTGAAAGGTGGGAACCGAAGAGAGTGGGTCCAACTGGTTGAGCACTTCCTGCTCAACCGCCTTGTAAGGGGAATCCATACGCGTTCCTCATGATACCCGCGGGCCACTGATACGAGAGCGGGCGAGCCCGGCCGGGCTCGCCCGCCAGGAGCCTGGCGGGCTTGACCGGTCAAGTCCGACAGGCTCCTGCGGCATCACAGGTCCTGGATTGCCTCGAACAGTTCGCGCTGCTCCTCGTCGAGGGCGTCGAGAACCGCCGGGCGGGCCTTCTCGGCGAAGGCGTCGATATCCACCTCGACGAATTCCATGCCGCGCTCTTCGAGTTCCTGACGCAGGCGCTCCTCATCCTCGGCGAAGAGCTCGGCCTCATGAGCCTGCATGGTTTCGGCCGCGTCGAAAACCACTTCTTGCAGCTCCTCCGGCATGCTCTCGAGCTTGTCCTTCCCGATCACCACGTAGATCCAGCTACGCACGTGGCCGGTGAGGTTCACGTAGTCCTGGACCTCGTCGAAGCTGGCGCTCTCGATCAGGCTCAGCGGATTCTCCTGGGCCTGGATGGTGTTCTGCTGCAGGGAGGTGAAGACCTCGCTAAAGGCCATCGGCGTGGGTCGGGCACCCAGCGCCTCCCAGGTATCGACGAACAACGGCACGTTGGGCACGCGCAGACGGAGACCATCGAGGTCATCGGGATGCTTGATCGGCTCGTTGGAGGTCAGGTGCCGCGGGCCACGCTCGAACCAGGCCAGCGGCACCAGGTTGGCGCTCTCGGTGATCTGTGCCTCGATTTCCTCGCCGATCTCACCGTCGACCACGGCGCGCAGGTGTTCGGAGTCACGGAAGGCGTATGGTGCTGCCATCAAGGCGGCCTTGGGCGCCCAGTTCTGCAGGCTCTCGCCGGTGATGGTCATGTCGGCACTACCCAGCTGGATGCTGTTGATCACGTCCATCTCAGCGCCAAGCTGCTCGTTGGGATAGAGCTGCACCTCGATGCGGCCCTCGGAGTTGGCTTCCACCTCCTCCTTGAACTTCTCGGCGGCCTGGTGCCAGATATTCTCCTCATTGGCCAGGTGGCCGAATTTCAGCGTGAAGTCGGCGGCCTGCGCGGCCTGGCCGGCAATCAGGACCGTCCCGAAGACGGCACCGGTAATGATGCGCTTGATCATGGCGTTAGCTCCTGTTGTTTCTATATTGCATTGCGTCGTCTCAATGCGGCTGTCGAGTCATGCTGGCTCAGGTACCGATATCTATAAGCACCTTGCGAGCCCTTTCAGGATGGTGATCGAGCATCTCGATGGCCCCCGGCATCTCGTCGAAGGGCAGGCGGTGACTCACCAACGCCAGCGGATCGAGACGCCCTGAAGCCATGCGTTCGAGCACATCCGGAAACTTGCGGTTGTTGAGCCGCGAGCCGACCAGGGTCAGCTCCTTCTTGATCACCTCCAGTTGCACCAGGTCGCTGGGCGTGGGGTTGAAACCGAGCAGGCCGATGCGCCCTGCCGGTGAGGCGATGCGCAGCATCTGCGGCAGCAGCGCCGGCACGCAGGCGGCATCGGCAATCAGCGGGATGCCTTCGCCGCCGGTCAGCTCGCTCGCCGCGGCCTCGATATCCTCCTTGCCGTGCCAGGTGCGCGTGGCGCCGAGCTCCCGGGCCGTGGCCAGGCGCTCATCGATCAGATCGACCACGGTAATGTCCTCGACGCCCTGGGCGCGTGCCATCTGCACAATGGTCAACCCGATCACGCCGGCGCCATAGACCAGCAGGCGGTCGCCGCGCAGCGGCTGCATCCGCTCCAGCACGTTGGCGGCGATGGAATAAGGCTCGACCAGCGCACCGGCTTCCAGCCCCAGGCCTTCGGGCAGGCGATGGACATTGCCGGCGGGCACGTTGACCCGCTCCTCGAAGCCGCCGTCGCGGTGCACGCCGATCACCTGCAGCGCGCTGCACACATTGGGGCGGCCGATACGGCACGGATAGCACTGGCCACAGTTGACCACCGGGTCGATGCATACCCTGTCGCCAAGCTCGATACCCTCGACACCCTCGCCGAGCGCCTCGACCGTACCGGCGAACTCGTGACCGGTGATGCGCGGAAAGCGCACGAAGGCATTGTCGCCGTGGATAATGTGCATGTCGGAACCACAGATTCCGGCGAAGGCCACCTTCACCAGCACTTCGCCGGCTGCGGCACGCGGCGCCTCGACCTCGGCGATGGTATAGTCCAGAGGCGCGTTAACCTGAAAGGCTTTCATCGATACGTTCTCCTCACCAGTGCCACAGCGTGCCGTCTTCCAGCCGGTTGACCGGCAGGCTGGCGCGCTTGTAGGGATACTGCCGGGCCAGGTCCTCGTCGATATCGACGCCGTGTCCCGGCGCTTCGCCGACCAGGAAGTGGCCGTCCTCGAAGCGGTAGTCGTGGGGGAAGACGGCGTCGGTTTCCACCGTGTGGGGCATGTGCTCCTGAATCCCGAAATTGGGCACCCAGGTATCGAAGTGGATCGCCGCCCCCAGGCACACCGGTGAGAGATCGGTGGGGCCATGGAAGCCGGTCCGCACGTGGTAGAGCCCGGCCAGGTCGGCGATGCGGCGCACGTGGGTGATGCCGCCGCCATGGGTGAGCGGGGTGCGGATGTAGTCGATCCACTGATTCTCGAGCAGCTCGCGATAGTCGTGGATCGAGTTGAACACCTCCCCCACCGCCAGCGGCGTGGTGGTGTGCTGGCGAATCAGGCGGAAGCTCTCCTGGTTCTCGGCCGGCACGCAGTCCTCCAGCCAGAACAGGTGGTAGGGCTCGACCGCCTTGCCCAGCCGCGCCGCTTCGATGGGCGTCAGCCGATGGTGCACGTCGTGCAGCACGTGAAGGTCATCCCCGAAGCGCTCGCGTACCGCGGCGAACAGCTTGGGCACGTGGTTGAGGTACTTCTCGGTGCTCCAGACGTGCTCGGCAGGCAGCTCGGCATCCGCCGGTTCGTAGCGCTCGCCCTCACGCTTGGCTACGCCGTAGATGGTGGGTATGCCGGGCACGCCGGCCTGCACGCGCACCGCCCGGTAGCCGAGCTTGACGTGCTTTTCGACCTCGGCGAGACAGCTGTCGATGTCCTTGCCGGTGCAGTGGGCATAGGTCATTACCCGCTCGCGGCTCCTGCCGCCGAGCAGCTGGTAGAGCGGCATGCCGGCCACCTTGGCCTTGATGTCCCACAGCGCCAGGTCCACCGCCGACACCGCCGCCATGGTCACCGGCCCCCGGCGCCAGTAGGCCCCGCGGTAGAGATAGTGCCAGATGTCCTCGATGCGGCTGGCGTCGCGCCCAATCAGGGCGGGAACCACATGCTCCTCGAGATAGGCCACCACCGCCATCTCGCGCCCGTTGAGAGTGGCGTCGCCGATGCCGTAGGTGCCCGACTCGGTGACGATCTTGAGGGTGACGAAGTTGCGCCCCGGCGAGGTGACGATCACATAGGCGTCGCTGATTTTCATGAAGGTTCCGTCGCAGTCAAAGGGAATAGGCTCAGCTCATCGCTCGAAGAGGTAGCGCTGCACATTGTCGTAGCACACCGCCCGGACCAGCTCGCCGACGCGGTCGAGATCGTTCGGTAGTTCGCCACGCTGGATCTGGGCCCCGAGCATCTGGCAGAAGATGCGGCGGAAGTAGTCGTGGCGGGAGAACGACAGCAGGCTGCGCGAGTCGGTCAACATGCCGACGAAGTGGCGCAGCAGGCCGAAGTTCATCTGCGTGACGAGCTGGCGTTCGATGCCGTCGCGCTGGTCGTTGAACCACCAGGCGGCACCGAACTGCACCTTGCCGGGAATGCCGTCGCCCTGGAACGAGCCGACCAGGCTTGCCAGCATCTCGTTGTCGCGGGGGTTGAGGTTGTAGACCACGGTGCGCGGCAGCGCCCGTTCGCGGTCGAGCGCATCGAGGATGGCCGCCAGCGGTTCGGCGTAAGTCACATCGCCGATGGCATCGAAGCCGCTGTTGGGCCCGATCTCGGCCAGGCCGCGCTGGCTCAGGCTGCGCAGCGCCCCGAGGTGCAGCTGCATCACCCAGCCGCGGCGAGCGTATTCGCGCCCCAGCCACAGCAGCACCGCGGTGGTGAAGCCGGCGCTTTCGTCGCCTGCAAGCGTATCGCCCCGGCGGCGGCGGTCGAGCAGCCGGTCGAGTTCGGCCACGCTGGGCGGGGTGACGAAGACCGGCTTCTCCAGGCTGTGATCGGAAAGGCAGCAGCCGTGGACGGCGAAGTGATCGAGGCGCTGGTACAGGGCCGCGAGCAGGTCGTCGAAGCCATGGATCGCCACCCCGCTGGCCGCCTCCAGTTCGCCGAGGTAGTCGACGAAGCCGGGCTCGCCGATCTTGAGCACGGTATCGGCACGAAAGGTCGGCAGCATGGCGGGAGCGCCGCCGCGCTCGACGTGACGACGGTGCAGGTCGAGGTCATCCACGGGATCGTCGGTCGTGCATACGGTCTGAACATTGAAGCGCTCGAGAATCCCCTGGGCACTCAATTGCGGCGTGGCCAGGCGCTCGCGGGCAGTCGTCCATATCTCCTCGGCGGTATCCGGCGAGAGCAGCAGTTTTTCGATACCCAGCGGATGGCGCAGTTCCAGGTGGGTCCAGTGATAGAGCGGGTTGCCGAGGCAGTCCGGCACCGTCTCGGCCCAGGCCTGGAAGCGCTCCCGGTCGTTCACGTCGCCGGTGATGCGCCGCTCATCGATGCCGGCACAGCGCATCGCCCGCCATTTGTAGTGGTCGCCTTTCAGCCACAGCTCGGTGAGGTTGTCGAACTGCACGTTATCGGCGATTTCCCCCGGGCTCAGGTGCGAGTGGTAATCGCAGATCGGCATGGCCGCGGCATGTTCGTGGTAGAGCCGGCGCGCCGGCTCGTTCTCGAGCAGGAAATCCGGTCCCATGAAGGCGATGCGATCTTTGAATGTCATGACAAGACTCCGTCTCTATCGGCTTTTCGCTGCTCAGCCCATCAGCAGGTTGGGCAGGAACAGCACGACGTCGGGGAAGAAGATGATGCCCAGCACCACCACGAACACTGCCAGGGCAAAGGGCACCAGCTCGCGGCTGTAGTCGAAGAAGGAGCAGCGCAGGATGCCGCACACGGTGTACATGGAGATGCCCACCGGTGGCGTCATGCCGCCGAAGGTCACCAGGGTCATCATCAGCAGCCCGAAGTGCACCGGATCGACGCCGGCGGCCTTGATCACGGGAACCAGAATCGGCGTGAGCAGCATCACCACGACGGTAGCCTCGAGCAGCATGCCGAGCAGCACCAGCAGCACGGCCAGCGTCAGCAGCAACGTGGCGTGGCTTGTGAATACGCCCAGCGTCAGCTCGGCGATGGTCTGCGGCACCCGCTCGAAGGAGACCACATAACCGATGATTCCCGAGAACATGATGATCAGCATGATCATGCCGATGTCGCGCACGCTGGCGTGCATCGCCGCGAGGATCTCGCGCAGTCCCATCTCGCGATGGATCACGCAGCCCACCAGCAGCGCGTAGGCCACTGCGAAGGCGCCCGCCTCGGTAGGCGTGAACAGGCCGTAGCGAATGCCCACCAGCAGCCACACCGGAAACAGCAACGCCCAGATGCTGCTGCGCAAGGCTGAAAGCACTTCGCGACCTGCAGGCCGCCCCTCGCGTACCGGCGTGTAGCCGCGCCGCTTGGCGACGAAGAAGGTGGTCACCATCAACGCCACCATCAACAGGAAGCCGGGCACCACGCCGGCAATGAACAGCCGGCCGATCGATACCTCGCCCAGATAGCCGTACAGGATCAGGCCGATGCTCGGCGGAATGGTGGCGGTGATCAGCCCGCCGATGGAGAGCACCGCGCCGGAAAATCCCGGGCTGTAGCCCTCCTTGATCATGCCCTTACCCAGCACCCGCGACTGCATTGCGGCATCGGCCACCGCCGAGCCCGACACGCCGCCCATCAGCGTGCTGAGTACGATGCTGGCCTGGGCCAGCCCGCCACTCATCCAGCCGGCCAGCAGCGTAGAGAGGCGCATCAGCCGCGGCGTGATGCCGCTGGCGTTCATCAGGTGGCCGATGAAGATGAACAGCGGCACCGCCAGCAGCGGAAAGGATTGGGTCGCCGAGACGATGCGCTGCGGCCCGATATTGGTCGGCAGGAAGGTATCGGGCAGGAAGAAATAACTGAAACCGGCGATACCGATGGCAAAGGCCACGGGCATGCCGATGGCCATCAGCACCAGGCCCAGGCCCAGCAGGAGTGCGGCCGTCATAGTGTCTCCTCCACGACATCGTCTTCCGGCATCAGGCTCGCCACGATGCCCTTGGTCACGATGCGACGCACGAGCGAGACGATCATCAGCGCAGCACCCACCGGCAGCGCCAGGGTGATGTAGCCATAGCTCAGCCCGGCCACACCCATCGGGCGCTGCCAGTTGGACAGGGCCAAGGGAAAGCCGTACCACACGAGCAGGGCCAGGAAGCCCAGCATCAGCGCCAGGCACAGCCCGGTGACCAGGCGCTGCAGCGGCAGCGGCAGGCGCACCGCCAGGGCGTCGATGCGCACCTGCCCGCCGTGGCGCAGGGTGATGTCGGCACCCAGCACGGCGGTCCAGATGAACAGCAGCTGGGCCAGCTCGGCGCCTCCGGCGAAGGGCTGGCCGATGGCGCGTGCCGTCGAGCTCACCAGCAGGGTCAGGGAAGTACCGCCCAGCAGTGCCACGGCAAGCCACGCCTCGAGTCGGTCGTACCAGTACCACATAAGGAAATCCTCGAACCAGGATGCAGTCAGCGGCCAAGCCCCTGTCGCGAGCGCGTCAGGGGCCGGCTGGCTCACTCTCCCGAGGTCAACTGCTCGCGGTACTGGTCGTAGCCGAGCTCCTCGTAGACACCGGCGACGCGTTCACGGAACAGCTCGACGTCCACTTCGGTGAAGGTCACGCCTTCCGCCTCCATGCGCTCACGCACGGCATCCTGGGCGTCGGCAGTCGCCTGGCTGGCCGCCTCGCCCGCCCGCTGTAGCTCCTCGTCGAGGATAGTGCGCAGCTCCTCCGGCAATGACCGGTACCACTCTTCGGACGTGGCGAGGCCGGTCATCAGGTGGATATGCCCCGTCAGGGCGATATGGGTGATCACCTCGTGCAGGTTCTGGCCTTCGGCAGCGGTGAGCTGCGCCTCGGCGCCGTCGATCGCGCCCAGCTGCAGCGCGGAGTAGACCTCCGACCAGGGCAACGGCGTGGGCGTGGCGCCCATGGCTTCGATGGTCTTGACCCATACCGGCGAGTTGATGGTGCGCACGCGAATGCCGTTCAGGTCTTCGGGGGTCTCGACCAGTTCCTGGGTGAGCATGTAGCGCGAGCCCTGGAACCAGTTGTAGTTGAGCAGGCGCAGGCCGCTGCTTTCGGCCAGGCTCTCGACCCACTCCTGATAGAGCTCGGACGAGGTGATGCGATCGTAATCGGCGTGATCCTCGACCAGATAGGGCGCACTGAGGATGCCCAGTTCCTCCTGGTACTCCGAGAGCCGGCCGGCATCGATCAGCACCGCCACATTGGCACCGCTGCGGATCTGCTCGACCACATCCTCGTCGGAGCCGAGCTGGCTGTTGGGAAAGACGCGCACGGTGAGCTCGCCATCGGAGCGTTCCGCGATCGTCTGGCTGGCTTCTTCCATGGCCTGCACGATGGGGTCCTGGCCGCTGAGCGCCGAGGAAAGATTCAACTGATAGGCCGCATGGGCCAGATTGGCAGTGGCGGCCAGTGCAATGGCCGAGACAAGTGCTGTGGTCTTCATGTGAGCCTCCTGACGTGTGTTGTGGTTATGCGTCTCTTGCTTGGCGTCTTGCTACGTGAGACTTACGTACTGCCGACGGCAACAGCGCTGGGCGTACCGTCGAACATCTCGGGGAAGCGGCGCATCAGCTCCGGCAATGAATGCAGGATCTCTCGCTGGTGCACGCTCATGGCCTGGCTCGCCGCCTCGGGATCGCGCCGACCGATGGCCTCGACGATCATTGAGTGCTGGTCGGCCAGCTTGGCAATCGGCGTCGAGTCGGGAATGCTCAGGTAGCGCACCCGATCGAGCTGCGCCTTGACCTCTTCGGTGACGCGCCACGCCGCGGTGTGCCCCACGTCCAGCGACAGCGCGCGATGGAAGGCCTCGTCGAGCTGGAAGAAGCGGTCGTAGTCGTCGGACTCGACACAACGCCGCTGGCGCTCGATGAACTCACGCAGCTCGTCCAGGGTACGCTCGGCCACGCCCAGCGTGGCGGCCTCCCGGGCCACCGCCACCTCGATCGCCTCACGTACGAAGCGGGCTTCGAGCACGGCCTGCTGCGAAATCCTTACCACGTAGGTGCCGCGCTGCGGTCGTACCTCGACCAACCCCGCTTCCGACAACCGGATGAAGGCTTCGCGCACCGGCTGGCGACTCACGGAGAAGGCGTCGGCCAGTTCCTTTTCCGATAGTGCCTGCCCCGGCGCCAGTACCATGCGGATGATCGACTGGCGCAACACGCGGTAGAGCCGCTCGCGAACCGAGCCGTCGTCGCGCGCTTCCTGCCACAGGGCCTGCAGGGGGGATGTCATGGGCACCGTCTCCTCATTCTCGTTGCGCCTGCGCGCCACCGTTCTGACCAGACTAGTATGGTAGTATGGCAATTGGCAAGCAGAGATAAAAAAACCCAGGCCGGATAGCCCGGCCTGGGTCATGTTTCATGTCAGCCGTCGTGGCGGCTGACGATGCGCTTAGGCGCTCGTGCGTCGACGCACCGGTGCCTCACCATCTTCGCGGCGACGGCGCGGAGCACGCTCGGGAGCACCGCTGTCCTCGCTGATTTCCAGCGGGCGACCGGCAACGCGGGCGCGGGCCATCTTGGCCAGGATGCTGGCCGGCAGAGAGCTCGGCAGTTCCACCACCGAGAAGGCGTTGCGGATATCGATACGGCCGATCCGCGAGCCTTCGATACCCCCCTCGTTGGCCAGCGCGCCGACCAGTTGGCCCGGCTTGACGCCGTCCTTGTGGCCAACCGCCACGCGATAGCGGGTCATGCCCTCGCTCGGGCCGCGGTCGCGGCGCGGCGGCTTGCCATCGCGCGGGGTGCGTTCGCTGCGGTCCGCACGCTCCTTGCGCGGCGCCTGCAGGCGGCCGATGGGCGCCTCGTCGGCACGCGCCAGGGCAGCGAAGGCACAGGCCAGCTCGACCGGATCATGACCCTCGGCGACCAGACGCTCGACCAGCGCGCGCTGCTCCTCGGCACCTGCGGTCAGCGTGCCGATGATACGCTGATGGAACACCTCGTCGCGGTGGGCGCGGATGGCCGCCTCGTCGGGCACTTCCATCTCGCTGAGCTTCTGGCCGGTGGCCTGCTCGATCCAGCCCACCTTGCGACCCTCACGGAAGCCGACGAAGGTGATCGAAATGCCGGTACGCCCGGCCCGGCCGGTACGGCCGATGCGGTGGGTATAGGCTTCGGCGTCCTGGGGCAGGTCGTAGTTGAAGACGTGGGTGATGCGCGGCACGTCGAGGCCGCGGGCGGCCACGTCGGTGGCGATCAGCACGTCGACCTTGCCGCGCTTGAGGCGCTGGATGGTGCGTTCGCGCAGGCTCTGGTCCAGGTCGCCGGAGAGGCTGGCCACGTTCACGCCGCGGGCGGAGAGCTGCTCCATCAGCGTGGTGCAGGCCGCACGGGTGCGCACGAAGACGATCGCGGCATCGACCGGTTCGACTTCGAGGATCCGCGACAGCGCCTCCAGCTTGGCGCCGCCATCGACGCGCACCAGGCGCTGCTCGATGTTCTCGCCGGTGGTGGTACGCGACTCGATGGCGACCTTGACCGGATCGACCAGGTAACGGTTGACGATGCGCTCGATCTCGGCCGGCAAGGTGGCGGAGAAGAACACCCGCTGGGCTTCCTTGGGCGTATCGGCGACCACGCGCTTGACGTCGTCGATAAAGCCCATGCGCAGCATTTCGTCGGCTTCGTCCAGCACCAGGGCGGAGAGGCCGTCGAGCTTGAGGCTGCCGCGATCCAGGTGATCGATCACCCGGCCCGGCGTGCCCACGACCACCTGGGCACCGCGCTTCAGCGCACCCAGCTGTTCGCGATATTCCTGGCCGCCACACAGGGTGGCCACTTCCAGCCCCGGCAGGTTCTGGCCGTACTTGGTAAAGGAGACGGCCACCTGTTGGGCCAGCTCGCGGGTCGGTGCCAGCACCAGCACCTGGGGTTCACGGCGAGTCAGCTCGAGCCGCGAAAGCAAAGGCAGCGCGAAAGCTGCGGTCTTGCCGGTACCGGTCTGGGCCTGGCCCAGCATGTCGCGCCCTTCCAGCAGCGCCGGAATGGTCTGTGTCTGAATCGGTGAAGGAGTTTCGTAACCCAATGTTTCGACGGCGGCGAGAACGGCAGGCAGCAGAGCAAGATCGCCGAAGCTCGGCGAGGCGACAGAAGTCGAGGTCATCAATCACACCTTGGTAGGCCGGCACTCGCCGGCAAATCACATTGAGGCATCCCCGACACAAACACATGGCAGGTCGGTGGCCCTGTCCTCGGCGGGCAATCTGGCCCGGACAGAGCGGATCACGTTATCGTGGGACGCCGGTCGCACCTGGCATCCGGTTCGCGCCATCGGGCGGGAACCGCTGTGGCGACCTTTTTGCGCCGATGTCGCCCGGTTGGCGGCATCCTGTAGCGCTCCATCTTCACATCTCGGACGTTGCAGCATTCGCTGTCCGTCTCGGTGATTGCCTCTCGTATGCACGGCATACGGAGCGAATCGTCATGATGGCGGGGTCAACACATGCGAGGAGCGCGCATGCTACCATCGATACTGGTTCCATGACCAGTACTTTCAACGCTACGCTCACACACTTCTGAATCTTCTTCGAGGAGCGCTCCTGAATGCCCACGCTCTGGGTCGATGCCGATGCCTGCCCCCGGGTCGCTCGCGACATCATCGTTCGCGCCGCCGAGCGCACCACAACGCCGGCCTGGTTCGTCGCCAACCACACAATCCCCCTGCCGCCCTCGAAGTGGGTCAAGGCGCTGTCGGTGAGCCATGGTTTCGATGCCGCCGACAACGAGATCGTGGCACGCATCGTGCCAGGCGACCTGCTGATCAGCTCCGACCTGCCGCTGGCCCTGGAGGCTATCGACAAGGGTGCGGCGGTGATGACGACCCGTGGGGAGATCCTCGACCGGAACAACATCCGAGCACGCGTACAAATGCGCGACTTCATGGAGACCCTGCGCTCCAGTGGCGAGCATACCGGCGGGCCCAAAGGCTACAGCGACATCGATCGGCGCGAGTTCGCCAATGCGCTGGACAGGTGGCTGGCCAAACAGCGTTAGCCATTCTCGCGGATTCCTTGCCCCGGCAAGCGCTCCCGATCGTGCGGGCGCTCGAAGTCGAGCAAGGGCCCCCTGGGCACGATGCGCGTCGGGTTGATGGTGTCGTGGCTGTAGTAATAGTGGCGCTTGATGTGCTCCAGGCTCACCGTCTCGGCCACGCCCGGCCACTGATACAGCTCGCGCAGGTAGTGCGAGAGGTTCGGGTAGTCCTCGATGCGCCGGAAGTTACACTTGAAGTGGCCGTAGTAGACGGCATCGAAGCGCACCAGGGTGGTGAAAAGACGCACGTCGGCCTCGGTAAACCACGCTCCCGCCAGGTAGCGGTTCTCGGCCAGCCGCGCCTCGACGCGATCGAGCGCCTCGAACAGCGCCACCACGTGTTTGTCGTAGACCTCCTGCTCGGTCGCGAAGCCCGACTTGTAGACGCCGTTGTTGATATGTTCGTAGACGTCTTCGTTGACCGCATCGATGGCTTCGCGCAAGTCCTCGGGATAGAAATCGAGCCGGTTGCCGGTCACTTCGTCGAAGGCATCGTTGAGGATGCGTACCAGCTCGGCCGACTCGTTGTTGACGATTCGCTTCTCCTTCTTGTCCCACAGCACCGGCACCGTGACCCGGCCGGTGTAGTGCGGGTCGGTCAGGGTGTACAGTTCGCGGTGGTACGCGACGCCGTTGACCGGATCGCCGCTCGAGCCTTCGTGCTCGTGGTAGCTCCAGCCCTGGTCGAGCATCAGCGGGCTGACCCACGAAACGCCGACGATTTCCTCGAGCCCTTTCAGCTTGCGCATGATCAGGGTGCGGTGCGCCCAGGGGCAGGCCAGCGATACGTAGAGATGGTAGCGGCCCGCCTCCGCCGGCAACGCCCGCTGCCCCTCGGGCCCCGGGCTGCCGTCGCGGGTCACCCAGTCGCGCAGCTGGGCGGATTCACGTACGAACTCGCCGCCATGCTTGTCGGTGTCGTACCACTGGTCGTGCCACTTGCCGTCGATCAACAGGCCCATCACGTCCTCCCGAAGCTGGTTGGTCGTTAACCAGAGTAAACCGCTCTGACTTTCGCTCAAGCGCAGTTTTTCCGCCCGTCGCTTCGAAATAAGTGAACGATCACTTCCGGCCCGGGCAGGTACTGGCTACCGCTTCATGCAGCGCCCAGGCCATGGCATGGGTCGCAGGGCCCGCCCGGTCACGATCGCGAAAGATCATCTGCATGGGTACCTCGCGAATGCCCCCTGCCGTGAGCGGCAGCGGGCGCAGCAAGCCTTCTTCCAGGTCATCGTGGATGCGCGTCTCGGGCAGCCAGGCGAATCCCAGGCAGCGCCGTATCATGTCGATGGAGGTTTCGAGATGGCTGACCGTCCAGCGCTGCTCCGCCTTGAGCCAGCCGGCATCCATCGACTGACGCAGCGCCGAGTCACGCACGACGAGCTGCCGGTGCCGTTGCAGGTCGCGCAAGTCGAGCTCACGATCGAGCGCGTGCAGCTCATGGTCGCGATGGGCCACCGCAATAAAGCGGATCGCGACCAGCGGCTCGCCCAGAAAGCCCTGTGCCGCCAGGCCGGAGATGGCCAGGTCGGCTCGTCCGTCATAGAGCATCTCGATGCCACCGTTGAGCACCGTCTCGTGGAGCTGCACGCGAACGTAGGGATACTCCGCAGAAAAGCGGCTCAGCGCCACCGCCAAGGCATCGGTGGGGAATATCTGATCGACCGACAGGACCACTTCGGCCTCGAGCCCTTCGGCGAGTCGGCCGGCGACATCCTCCAGCGCCTCCGCGCTCTCGATCAGCTGGCGTGCCCGGCGCAGCAGCATCTCCCCGGCCTCGGTGAGGCGAACCTGACGCCCCACCGGCTCCAGAACCTGCACGCCGAGCTGCTGCTCCAGCTTGTGTACGGCATGGTTGAGGGTGGAAGGGCTCTTGTGGACCGCCTCGGCGGCGCGCGCGAAACCGCCGTGATCGACGACTGCCGCAAGCATTTGCCACTGGGCCAGGGTGACGCGAGACATGTTCGACTTCCTCGAATGAAAGCTGCGAAACGTTGCGCTTAATCTTCGAAAAATACGGACTAGAATGCCAGACATATCCACTTAGGGAGACCTCTAACATGGTCGCCAGCTCCGGCATTCGCCGCATTGCACGCCTGATCCAGAGCCACCCCAGCCAGGATGGCGACGGCGTGCACATCCAGCGCATTCACAGCTTCGATGGCGAACTCGACCCCTTCCTGATGCTCGACGAGCTCGGCTCCGACCAGCCCGACGATTACATCGGCGGCTTTCCTCCGCACCCCCATCGTGGCATCCAGACGCTGACCTACATCGTTCATGGTGGAATCACCCATGAAGATCACTTGGGCCACAGCAGCACCATCGAGGCCGGAGGCGCCCAGTGGATGCACACCGGCCGCGGTATCGTGCATTCCGAGATGCCCCTGACCGACAGCCACGGCCTGCACGGTTTCCAGCTGTGGCTCAACCTGGCGGCGCGCGAAAAGCTGAGCGAAGCACGCTATCGCGACGTTCGCAGCGACGAAATGCCGCGCCTGACAGAACCCCGTGCCGCACTGATTGCCTTGGGCGGCCACTGGTCGACCCCGAATGGCAATCGCGTCACGGGTCCTCTGGATGCCCTGGCGGGCGATGGCGCCGTGGCCCACGCGAGCCTCGAGGCTGGAGGGGAAATGACTTTGGCAGCCAGCAGCGAAATGCTGGCCGTGTATGTCTTCGAAGGCGCCCTGGACATCGCCGATGAACGTGTCACGGCGGGGCAATTGGCGCGCCTGGGCACCGGGAGCACGCTGGGCCTCTCGAGCCAGAAAGGGGCACAATGCCTGTTGCTGGCGGGCACCCCTCACCGAGAACCGATTGCCCACTACGGTCCTTTCGTGATGAATCATAGGCACGAGATCGACCAGGCACTGCGCGACTATCGCAACGGCAGCTTCACCCAGTGACATGACTCGCGCCTATTTACCGAATAGGGGTTGTTTTCTACCCTTTATTCACTTTCAATAAATAAAAAGAACAGTGTTCTTGTTTAGCCAGAAGGCCCGGAGACTCAACCACGGGCCTTCGGGCGCGTTCTGCTGTATGAACGTACAGTCTAGGCAGGCCATATATCATGGGTTAAGGTTCACGTGCCTTTATTTATATTCCTGTCATCTTTATATGGCCGACACACATGTTGCGAATCCTTCATTCGCTGCCCCGCACGCATAAGTTGCTATTGTTACCCGTCGCCACCATGGTGACCGTACTGGGCGCGCAAAAAATTGTTACCCTCGTCGAGAATTCCCAGCGACAGGAACAGGTTCCCGAAACCGTGCTGTTCCCCCTGTCGCCCGAGGCCCAGCCCGGCCTCCCCGCTCTCAACAGCGAACGCTATTCCGTCGCCGAAGCCATCGAAATCGCCACCCAGGCCATCGATGCCACCCGAGACTACATTCCGCTCTCCCAGCTACGGCCCAGCGAGATCATCGATCTCTCCGGCATCGCCGTGGCTCAGGCCGAGCGAACGCCACCTTCCGCCACGGCGCCCGCCGCTGCCGAGCTCGATGCCGCTACCGCCACTACCGGTGACAGCGGCATCGAACTGACAACGGTACTGGATTCCGGGGCGCTGCACATGGCCCTGGTGATCGGCACCCTGGCCAGCGGCATGCTCGACGATGCCCATACCGACGACGAGGCGCTGGCCGCCGACGCGACCTCCTACGAAGACTACACGGACGAAGAGCTGGGCCTGTTCGAAGACGGCCCGATCCACTTCGACCATGAAATCGCCGCCGCCGAACCCTACGTGCCGGAATGGCGCACCTATACCGTGCAGCAGGGCGATACCTTCGCCGTACTGGCCCAGAACGAGCTCGGCCTGGGCTATAGCGAGGCCATGAATCTGCTCGACAGCCTGCCCGACAAGCGCCTGCTGACGCATTGGCGGGTCGGCAACACCTTCGAATACCAGCTCGACGAGCAGGATCGTCTGCAGGCCATGCGGGTCATGCGCAACGCCCGCGAAGGCTTCATGCTCGAGCGCGAAGAAGACGGCTTCGACGTGGCCACCATCGAGCGTGCCGGCGAGGCAACGCAGCGCCTTTTCGCCGGCAGCGTGAGCGGTAGTTTCGCCCGCTCCGCCCAGTCCACCGGCCTCTCCAGTACCGAAGTCTCCCAGATCACGCGCTTGCTGGAGAAGAAGCTCGATTTCCGTCGCGACACTCGCCGCGGCGATGAATTCCAGGTATTGATCGAATCCGACATCATCGACGGGGCCAGCTACGATTCCCGCGTTCTGGCCATCGAGTACCAGGGGGCCCGCATGGACCTCACCCTGGTGCGCAACAGCGATGACAACAATTTCTATACGCCCGACGGCCAGAGCCTCGACCCGGCCTTCAGCCGTTACCCCTTCGACGGCAGCTACCGCATGAGCTCCGGCTACAATCCCCGCCGCACGCATCCGGTGACCGGGCGGGTCAGCCCGCACCGCGGCACCGATTGGGCCATGCCCATCGGTACGCCCATCACCGCGCCGGCCGACGGACGCGTCGAGAAGGTCGGCAACCATCCGGTGGCGGGCCGCTACATCGTGGTGCGCCATGACAACGGCTACCGCACCCGCTACCTGCACCTCTCCCGCGCCATGGTCAATCGCGGCGAACGCGTCTCGATGGGCGAGCGTATTGCGCTGTCGGGCAACACCGGCCGTAGCACCGGCCCTCACCTCCATTACGAGGTTATCGTGAACAACAACCCGGTCGACGCGATGAAGGTCGAGCTGCCGGAAAGCCAGAGCCTCGACGGCGAACGCCTGGTGGCCTTCCAGCAAGAGGCCGAGCCGCTCCTCGCCGCCCTGCGTTCCGGCCAGACCGGCCCGGTGGTGGCTCAGACCTCAGCCGACGCCGAAAGCGAAGACGACTGACCGAGCGCCAGCCAGGACCATACCCGCGACGCCCTGCTTTTCAGCAGGGCGTCGCTTCTTGAAGGGAGCCTCGTCCACTCATCCATGCCACGCGCCTCTCCTGCCCAACCTTCGCCCTACGGTAGCCGCCTGGCCGCCTTCTTCGGCGTATTCCGCTACAGCCACCGCGCGCTGGTGCTGGTGTGGCAGACCTCCCGCGCCCTCACACTGGGGCTTGCGCTATGCACGCTTGTGGCCGGCGTGCTGCCCGCCGTGGCCGCCTGGATCGGCCAACTGATCGTCGACGCCGTGGTCGAGGCCATGACGTATCACCGGGAAAGTGGCAGCACGCCAACCTTCGCCAGCCTCTGGCCGGTGTTGCGCTACGTACTGGCGGAAGCCGGAGTGATCGCTGCCATTGCCCTGGCCCAGCGCGGTCTCTCGGCACAGCAATCGCTGCTGCGTGCGCTGCTCGGGCAGAAGGTCAACGTCATGATACTGGAAAAGGCCGGCACCCTTTCGCTCGGCCAGTTCGAGGATTCCGAGTTCTACGACAAGCTGACTCGGGCCCGGCGCGAAGCGTCGACCCGTCCGCTGGGGCTGGTCAACAAGACGTTCTCGCTGCTCCAGAACGCCATTTCGCTGGCGAGCTTCGGCGTGCTGCTGGTGCAATTCTCCCCCTGGGCGATTCTGATCCTGGTGATCGGTGCCCTACCGGTATTCGTCTCAGAAGCCAAGTTCTCCGGCGATGCCTTCCGCCTGTTCCGCTGGCGCTCGCCCCAGACTCGCATGCAGATCTACTTGGAAACGGTGCTGGCCCGTGAAGACAGCATCAAGGAGGTCAAGCTGTTCGGGCTGGAACCACTGCTGCTCGACCGCTACCGGCGCATCTTCGACACCCTTTTCGGCGAGGACCGACGCCTGACGATTCGCCGCGAAACCTGGGGCTTCCTGCTCGGCCTGCTGGGCACGTTGGCTTTCTATGGTGCCTATGCCTGGGTGATCGTGGAAACCATCGGGGGCACGCTGACCCTGGGCGAGATGACGATGTACCTGATGGTGTTCAAGCAGGGCCAGGCAGCCCTGTCGGCAAGCCTGACCGCCATCAGCGGCATGTACGAGGACAACCTCTACCTGTCGAACCTCTACGAATACCTGGAGCAGCCGGTGGCCGCCGAACGGGGCAGCCTGACGGAAGGCGCCTCGCCCGGGGACGGTATACGCTTCGAGAGCGTGGGCTTCACCTACCCCGGCGCCGACGAGCCGGCCCTGCGCGATATCTCGCTGCACCTGACCCCAGGACATAGCCTCGCCCTGGTGGGCGCCAACGGCTCGGGCAAGACCACCCTGATCAAGCTGCTGACCCGCCTCTACGCGCCCAGCAGCGGGCGCATCCTGCTAGACGGCAGTGATCTGCGGGAATGGGACCTGGCCACCCTGCGACGGCGCATCGGCGTGATCTTCCAGGACTTCGTGCGCTACCAGCTCAAGGTGGGCGAAAACCTGGGGGCCGGCGACGTCGAAGCCTTCGGCGACGAGGCGCGCTGGCAACAGGCCGCCGAGCGCGGCCTGGCCGACGACTTCATCCGCACCATGCCCGGCGGCTACCACACCCAGCTGGGACGCTGGTTCAAGGGCGGCCAGGAACTCTCCGGCGGCCAATGGCAGAAGATCGCCCTGGCGCGGGCCTACATGCGCGAAAGCGCCGACATCGTGGTGCTGGACGAGCCTACCGCTGCCATGGACGCCGCTGCGGAAGCGGCCGTCTATGCTGACTTTCGCGAGCACCGGCGCGACAAGATGACCATCCTCATCTCGCACCGCTTCTCCACGGTGCGCGCCGCCGACCAGATCCTGGTGATCGACGGCGGCGTAGTGATCGAGCGCGGCGACCATGACAGCCTGATGGCCCTGAACGGCCGCTATGCGAGGCTGTTCCGACTGCAGGCCGAAGGGTATCGCTGAAAACCCTCTCCATCGGTTGACGCTTGTTGAGCGGTTGTCTATAAGAAAAGAGTCGCATCGCCGATGCGGCACATTACCCAACCGAGACGCGTTCCTCATGCGCTGGCTATCGCAAGGCAACAAGGCAAATTGGCAACATCGCGGATTCAATAACGCGATGCGCACCCGTTTGCTGCTGCCGTGGGCCGGCCGTCGAAACGACGACACCTGAATGACGCTGGCCGCGGCACTTGTCGCGGCCAAGCCTGGATCTCTATTTTCTCGCCCGTCGCGCACAAGTTCCCGGCCTCCCCTCAAGGAGACCGAGATCATGGCTGTATTACGCACCACCCGTCGCCTGCTTCGCGCCGTAGGCACCCACTATGCCAACCGTCGTCGCGACGCCTCCCTACGCGACTGCGACCCGCGCATGCTCAAGGATGTCGGCCTGCGCTGGGAGCGCGGCACGCTGGTGCCGGTTAACCCGGAGCGCTTCGCCAACATGCCGCATGCGAAAGCGACGGACGATAAGTCCCGCCCCTCATCCGCCGATTCGGCGTTGATCGACGGGCTCTGTCCCCACTGCGGGGGCAGGCTGACGTAGCCCAAGCCCCGGCCACAGGACGTGGCCGGGGCTTGCCCCTCGCTGGATCACAGCGCCAGCGGTCGATCGAGTGCTTCCAGCAGGGCGCCGTCGCGCTCGTAGATATCAGGGCGGAACGAGAGTTCGCCGTCGTCGCCGGGATTCACCGTCCAGTAGTGGATGATGACCGGCATGCGATTGGCCAGGCGCACGTTCTGTGTCTCGTCGCTTTCTATCCGCCGCTCGAGATCCTGGCCGCTGCGGGTGTCGTCGAACAGCAGTTGGCCCAGCTCGCGAATGTTCTCCACGCGAATGCAACCGGAGCTGAAGGCACGTTGTTCGCGAGAAAAGAGACTCTGGGACGGCGTATCGTGGAGATAGACCATGTGATCGTTGGGAAAGCGAATCACCAGACGTCCTAGTGCATTCTGCGGCCCCGGCGCCTGGCGCAGGACGATGTTGCCGGGGTTGTCCCAGTCGACTTCCCACGGATCGAGGGGCGTACCCGACGGACTCAACACCTGGATCCGCTCGCGCCACAGATAGCCCAGATCCTGCCGAATTCGAGGCAGCACATCCTCGCGCTTGATGGTGGGCGGGATCGTCCAGGTGGGATTCACCGTCATGTGGGTGATTTCCGAACGTAGCGAGGGCGTGCGCCGATAAGGCTGGCCCACCACGATGCGCGACCGCCATACGTCGCCATTAGGGCGAAAATAGCTGAGACGATAGCCGGCGATATCAACCAGCACGAAGGCATCCGGCAAGCCGTGCAACAGCCAGCGGGCGCGTTCCAGGTTGAGACGGATCTGATCGATACGCTGCTCCACCGGCACGTTGAGTGCTGCCAGGGTCTGGCGCCCCACGACGCCATCCGGCTCCAGCAGATGTCGACGCTGAAAGCGCTTTACCGCCGCCTCGAGGCTGGCGTCGTAGCGACGCGGGTCTGGCGCCTCGAGTTCCCCCCCAGGGAAGATGTCGTTATCGGCGACCAGGATCTCGAGCTCGCCGATGACCGCCAGACGCTCACGCAACAGCGGGACATCATCGTCGACGTCACCCGGGCGTAGCGCCCCCTCTCGTGCCGGTAGGTCCGGCCACCCGCCCAGCTTCTCGATGTTGCGATAGCGCGCCAATCCCGAGCGCAGCCGCTGGTAGGGGACGAAATCCGGCCGCACCTCGCCGATCAGCGCCTCGAAGCGCTGTTGATCCACGGCAGCGGAGACTGCCGCCAGAGAGAAATCGGGAGGCGCCACCGGCACTTCCCAGCCGGTATCGAGTGATTCGGGGTCGACCTTGCCGCGCTGCAAATGATCGAGCGCCTTCAGCAGTATTCGAGTGGCAAACAGGTCGTACTCGGCCTGCGCCTCGAGATCGGTGCCGTCCTCGTAGGCAGTACGGTGCCGCCCCCTCAACGCATCCGGACGATAATCCCGAAGATGGAGCCCATCGCTTTCGAGGGTACGCAGCGCTGACGTGAACGTCGCCACGGCGTCGGCATCCTGCCATGCCGGACGAAAGTCACGCAGCGCATAGAAGGCCTGTATTCGTGGCGCTTCCGAAGCCACCTGACGGGCCAGCTCTCCCGCCAACCCTGGCTCGTCTTTCCATGCCTTTGCCGCCTCACCCTGCTCCGCCCAAGCCAGTGGCACGAGGCCAAGCCACATCATCAACACTCCCATCCATGTAATAACTCGCATCTATGGCTCCTGCTCCGTTGATGACTGGTCTGGCCTTCCTGGCCATGCCCTTCATAATAGTGCCTGACATACGGCTGAAAGCCAGCCGGGTCCGCTAACCCGTTTACGTTTACCTGTTCCGCGCGCCGCCACTGTCGCATGCGGAGCCATTTATCAGGCTATACCCGATGCGCTTTCTCTCGACCCTGCGACTTCCGCTCGCGACCCTGGCCGCCTCCCTGCTCGCCGCGCTTCCCGCCACGCAGCCTACCGCGCAAGCCAACGACTTCCTGGCTCAGGTGGGGCTCTCGCAGCCGCTCCCCATCGCGCTGAGCCAGACCCTGGTCCGGCTCGCGCCGTCTGCCGACCCTCGCGTGCTGGAGCTTGCCGCCAGCGCCCTGGCCTGCGCCGAGCCCGATGCCGAACGGCTGGCGGTGATCGACTTCTCGCGCCCCTCGAGCGAGCCGCGCCTATGGGTCTTCGATCTGTCCCAGGATAAGCTTCTGTTCGAGGAGCTGGTGTCCCACGGCCGCGGCTCGGGCGACGCCGAGGCCACGGTCTTCTCCAATACGCCCGAGAGCCACCAATCGAGCCTAGGGCTGTTTCGCACCATGAACAGCTACTACGGCAGCAATGGCTACTCGCTGCGCCTGGAGGGGCTGGAAGCCGGCGTCAACGATCTCGCTTACCAGCGCGCCATCGTGATTCACGGCGCCGACTACGTCAGCGAAGCGTTCGTGCAGCAGACCGGCCGGCTGGGGCGCAGCCACGGTTGCCCAGCCGTGCGACAGGAAGTGACCTATCCGCTGATCGACAGCATCAAGGAGGAGCACTACCTGTTCGCCTACTACCCCGATCCTGAGTGGCTGGAAAGCTCCGCTTTCCTGCGCTGCGACCGTACGGCTACCCAACTGGCCATGCACTGACTCCAGTCACTCACGAGGCGCCCTCCTGCGGCACCAGCAGGGGGCAGTTCCCTTCCGCACCGCACCATCCATGATGCACGCCTCGCCACGCAAGTCGCCGGCTTCAGCGCACCTTATCCCATAAGTCGCTGTAAATCCTACGAGTGATGGATTCTGGCAAACCGGTTGCATGACATGAGTCAATGCCGGGTAGGCGTGGACCAGGCTTCTCAGGGGAGCACGAGTGCGTCAGACCTGACCTTCAACGGAGAAGGGCGAACTTACGTATCGGCAATCCGTACGAGGTCATAGCCCATGGACATTCGCAACAAGGCGAACCGTATTCGCCTCCTGAACCTGCGCTCACCGCAGATGCGCGCCTTCCACTTCTCCTGGTTCGCCTTCCACCTCTGCTTCTTCGGCTGGTTCGGCATCGCCCCGCTGATGGCGGTCGTGCGTGACGACCTGGGGCTGACCAAGACCCAGATCGGCAATACCATCATCGCTTCGGTGGCGATCACCATCCTGGTACGCCTGGTCATGGGCCTGCTCTGCGACCGCATCGGGCCGCGCAAGGCCTATACCTGGCTGCTGTGCCTGGGGTCGCTGCCGGTCATGGGCATCGGTCTGGCCTCGAGTTTCGAGACCTTCTTCCTGGCGCGCCTGGCCATCGGCGCCATCGGCGCCTCTTTCGTCATCACCCAGTACCACACCTCGGTGATGTTCGCGCCAAACGTGGTCGGCACCGCCAACGCCACCTCGGCCGGCTGGGGCAACCTGGGCGGGGGCACGACGCAGATCCTGATGCCGCTGATCTTCTCCGGCATCCTCATGCTCGGCGTCAACGAGGCGCTGGGATGGCGCCTGGCGATGATGGTGCCCGGCGTGGTGCTTTTCTTCGCCGGCATCGCCTATTACCGGTTCACCCAGGACGCCCCCGACGGCAACTTCGACGAGTTGCGCGTTCGTGGGGAGTTGCCCGAGGCCAACGGCGAGCACGGCATGGGCGCAAGCTTCAAGGCCGCGGCCAAGGACGTGCGCGTATGGGCGCTGTTCGTGGTCTATGCCGCCTGCTTCGGCGTCGAGTTGACCATCAACAACATCGCCGCGATCTACTTCTTCGACAATTTCGACCTGACCCTGGCCACCGCAGGCATGATTGCCGGCCTGTTCGGGCTGATGAACATTTTCGCGCGCACCCTGGGCGGCGTGTTCTCCGACCTGTTCGCGCGCAACGGCGGGCTCAAGGGACGCGTGCGCTGGCTGTTCATCGCCATGCTCTGCGAAGGCGTTGCGCTGATGTTCTTCTCGCAGATGCACGTGTTGACGCTGGCCATCGGCATCATGCTGGTATTCAGCCTGTTCGTGCAGATGGCCGAGGGGGCCACCTTCGGCGTGGTGCCATTCATCAACAAGAAGGCACTGGGCGCGGTGGCCGGCATCGTCGGCGCCGGCGGCAACGCCGGGGCCGTGGCGGCCGGCTTCCTGTTCCGTTCGGAGTCGCTGAGCTACCAGCAGGGATTGTTCTATCTCGGTATCGCCGTGATCATCGCCTCACTGTGCGCTCTGGTCGTACGCTTCTCACCCGAGGTCGAAGCCGAGGAGGCCAAGGCCTATACCGACGCCGTGGGGGAAGATACCGGCGCCGGTGCGCTGGGCTTGCGCTGAGGTAATGCCCAGGTTCCCACGTTGCTTTCATGGGAGCCTGGGCCACCAGCACGTTCAGCGGCTCATTAAGGTCTTCTTTAGAGTTACGCTCATGCTGAGCAACAGGAAGGAGAGCGTCTTGCCGTGACCATCCAGGTTGAGCGCCCCGTTGACGCCACCCTGGAGCACGTCGTCAATCACAAGATTCATGCCGGTAAGCCCCGGCACGAGATAGCGACGAACGCTGGTGGCCCCTCGGTGGGCGAACAACGCCAGCACCCGTTCCTCAGTGACCTGTTCGATCAGCACCTCATAGTGGAGCGGGTCATAGGCGAACAGCGCCAGGTTGAGGCGGTTTCCCTTGTCGCCGGCGCGAGCATGAGCCAGGCGATGCAGCGGCACCTCCTCGCCAGTGAAAGAAGTGGCGACAGCATTCGTTTCACGATGCGACATGTCCGACTCCCCTCACGCTGAACGTGTTCGTGTCGAGCAGCGTGGCGAAGGCTTCCACGTCGCTGCGTTTCACCAGGTAAGACGCTGTTAACACCCGCCGCTGGAAGTGTCGGCGTACCCCGCCACCGCCAGCCGGACCGGCGCAGTAGAGCGCCAGCAGCTCCTGAGTTGCACGCTCCACCCAGCGCCGCTCGGCATGCTCGACCGCCAGGCGCAGACGGTAGTCGCTTCCAGCCGCCTTCATGTCCGAACGCTGCAAATCACCGGCATCACTGTCGAAGACGCTGGCATGGCCGATGATGTCGAGTCGCGAACGCAGCTCCGGCGGAGCGCGAAATGTCAGCCGCTCGCGCAGCACCTCGGCGGCCAGCTGCGCCCTCGCTAGGGCATTGGGCCCCGCATATGAAATCTCCGCCTCGCCCTGCCAACCACCCTCGTAGCAGACGGTGGTCTTGAGCCGCTGCGGTGCCGGCTTACCACGGATGCCGGTCACCGCCACCCGGTCGGGACCGACCTCGCGGACGCTCACCGAGGAGAGATCCACCACCACGTCGGGCGTCAGGTAGTTGGCCGGGTCGTGTACCTCGTAGAGCAGCTGCTCCTTGACCGTGCGCTCCGTGACCATGCCCCCGGTGCCGGCGGGCTTGGTCACGATCAGGCTGCCGTTCTCCTCCACTTCGATGATCGGATAGCCGACCTGCGCCAGGTCAGGCACGTCCTTGCAGCCGGGGTCGGCAAAGTAGCCACCGCTGACCTGGGCGCCGCATTCGCCCAGGTGGCCGGCCATCATGCCGGCAGCCAGCCGATCCCAGTCGTTCCACGCCCAGCCGAAGTGATGCATCAACGGCGCCAGGAACAGTGCCGGGTCGGCCACCCTGCCGCTGACCACCACGTCGGCGCCGAGCCCAAGTGCCTCGACCAGAGGCGCCGCGCCCAGGTAGACATTGGCCGAGATCAACGCCTCCTCACTGGGCAGTTCGCGGTCCTCCGCTTCCCAACGCTGCAGCTCCAACTCGCCCAGGCGGGCACGAATATCGTCGCCATGTACCCGGCCGATGCTGACCTGGCCTCGTGCCGAACCGGCAGCCAGCTCGGACACGACGCGGCAGGCCCCGTCCGGATTAGCCGCGCCGAAATTGCCGAGAATGGCAATGCCGTGCTGCAGGCAATCGTCGAGTACGGGTGCAAGCAATTCTTCCAGCAGCGGCTCATAGCCTGCCGCGGGATCGTCGCGCATGACACGGTGAGCCGCCGCCAGGGTGCGTTCGCCCAGCGTCTCGAAGATCAGCGCCGCAGGCTCGCCACGCCGGATCAATTCGGCGACAACAGGAATCGCCGCATCGGTACGGTCACCGGAGAAGCCGGCCCCGCTGCCCAGCAAAAAGGTCATGTGCGGTTCTCCTTGGCTTGTGCGACGCCCCGATTGGACGTGGAGACGTTCGACGTTGAGCGTCGTGCATGCAGATTCCAGGCATACATGACAACCAACGCCAGCAGAGCTGCAAGGGTGGTGAACCAGCCCGAAATCAACGCCAGGCCGATCACAGCGAGCAACCCGGCCACATCGAGGGCTCGGCTGGCGGTAATCGCCACCCGCGACATCAACGTGGCGAAAGCCAAAACGAATACCACGCCCTGACAGCTCGCCAGCACAATATCGAAACTGCTGCCGAAACCTGCCAATGCCGGATAGATCAATAGCAGGAAGGGGATCACGTAGATGGCCGCCGCCAGGCGCACGGCCTCGCCCGCCGAAGGCAGCCAGTGGGTCTGGGCAATGCCCGAGGCGACGAATACCGCCACGCACACCGGCGGCGTGATAACCGACAGGGTGGCGAAATAGAAGACGAACAGATGAGCGATTAGCGGCTCGATACCGATCTTGGTCAATGCCGGGGCCAACACCGAGGCGACCAGCACATAGGCGGCCGTGGTAGGAATGCCCATGCCCAGAATCAGGCACACGCCCCCCACGATCAGCGCGACCAGGAACAGCGACTCGCCGCCGAGGCTGACAATCAGCCCCGCCAGGGTGACACCGATGCCGGTGAGGCCGATCATTGCCACCAGGATCTGCGCACCGGCGAGCAGTACGCCGATGATCACCATACCCTTACCGGCATCCATCAACCCCGACAGCAGCTTGCCGGCGATCGTGCGCAGCGGCAGACGCGCCAGCAAGGCAAAAGGCACAAAGGTCAGCACCGTCATCAGGATGCCATAGAAGGCAGCGGTCTGGATCGAACGCCCCAGCGCCACCCCGGTGAACAGCCCGCCCAAGGCACCGAGAATCGGAACCAGGCGTTCGGCGCGCAGGATCGATATCCAGTCGGGCATCTCTTCGTCCGGAACCACCTGTAGGCCACGCCGCTTGGCGATCAAGTGTATGGTCACGAACACGCCCAGGTAGAACAATACCGCCGGCAGTAGCGCCGCCGCGGCAATGCGCACGTAACTTTCGCCGATCAGTTCGGCCATGATGAAGGCCGCCGCCCCGAGGATCGGCGGGGCGATCTGGCCGCCGGTCGAGGCCACCGACTCCACTCCGGCGGCCAGCGGCGCAGGATAGTGCAAGCGCTTCATCATGGGGATGGTGAAATTGCCGGTGGTCGCGACATTGGCCACTGCACTGCCGCTGACCATGCCGAACAGCCCCGAGGCCACCGTGGCGACCTTGGCGGCACCACCGGGCGAGCGCCCACTGATGCGCATCGCCAGATCCATGAAGGTCTGGCCACCACCGGAATGCAGCAGCAAGCTCCCGAACAGCACGAAAGCGGCTATGGTCGTAGCCGCCACGCCGACCAGCATGCCCCAGACGCCGCGGTCACCGAGAAAGATCGTTTCGGTGATGTAGGCCTCGTCGAAGCCGCGATGGCCCAACGCCCCAGGGATAGCGCTACCGAAGTAGGCATATGCCAGCCCCGCCACCACCAGCATCGGGAAGATCACACCGATCGCACGGCGCGAAATCTCGAGGATGGCCACCAGCAGCACGCCAGTCATCAGCATGTCCCGGGGCGTCGCCCAAGGCAGTTCGACCAGGATCCGCTCATAGTTAACGACCACATAGCCGCAGGCCGTTACCACGCCGGCGGCCAAGACCAGGTCGACGGCCAAGCCGAGGGGGCGCCAGCGACGGCCGGCCCCCAACGGGTAGATCACCAGCCCCAGGACCAGCACCAGCGCCAGGAAGATACCGCGCTGGACCAGGCTGTCGAAGGCTCCGGTCGCCGAGGTATAGAGAATGAAGGCGCCCAACGTCAGGGCCAGCGCCTTGGTCAGGTGCTCGCGCATGTTTTCCAGCCTCCCGGCCGAGCTAGTGCTAGCCACCTGTCGGGCTTGACCGATCGCCGCGCGAGAAGCAAGTTCGCAGCCGATCCACATCAAGTCCGCCAGGTCGCTTGGTCAGGGTTGCAGCGCGTCGGGGATATCCACGCCTTGCTCTTCGAAGTAGCGCGCCGCACCGGGATGCAGAGCCACCGTGCCCACCTTCATGGTCATATCGGTGAGATCGGCGTCCTTGATGGCCGAGAAGGCGTTGGCCTGGACTTCCTGGTCCTCCATGGCGGCCTTGACGATCTGGTAGGCGATCTCCTCATCGAGGTCCGGGCTGGCATGCACGGCCACGCCGAAGGCCCAGGTGGTATAAGCGGGAATGCCATCGCCGGCTCCTTCGGGAATGTCGACGACGGCAATATCCTTCATCTCCTCGCGCAGCGTGTCGGCCTGCTCGTCACTCAACGACAGCACACGGATTGGGGTCGAGGTAGAAATATCCATGGTCGAGCCGTCAAGCTTATTGCCCACCCCGGACTTCACGTAACCGGCGACGCGGTCATCCTTGATCGAATCGACCACGTCGCCGGTCGAGCCGCGCACGTAATCGGGAGCGATACCGAGCGCCTCCATCACGGCTTCGGTGGTGCTCTCGGTAGCCGAGCCGGTAATACCCGGATTGAAGCGCACGCCCTCCAAGGCTTCCAGGCTGTCGACCCCCGCGTCCTCGCGCACCACCACGTTCTGCGGTGCCATGGTATAGACCCAAAGCAGCTGGCTTTCTACCGGGCGTCCCTCGAAATCTCCCAACCCTTCGGCGGCCTGATAGCCGGTATTGGTCGTGACCAGGCCGAGGTCGATCTGGCCGCGGCTCATGCGCTTCAGGTTGTCGACGGTAGCGCCGGTCTCGGTGACCGAGGAGCTCACTCCATCGACGTTATCGTTGATGATCTGGTTGAGCGCGACGAAATAGCTGTAATGGCTCGAGGAACTGGAAGTCGAGCCAATCAATAGGCGCTCGTCGGCCTGTAAGCTGGCTACGGAAAGCAGAGTGGCACCGGCCGTCATGGCGGTCAGTAGGGTCTTTGCGATTGGCTTCATCAGTGGCTCCTTGCGCCCAGCGGGCGGGCTTGTTGTTGTCGAGTTGCGTTGGGACTTGGCCCCAAGCAACAGCATGAATCGAGGCATGAATTTTGTATATTGAATACTTTTTAAAATATGTTTTACTTTCTAAATGAAACCCAGCATAAAACAACTACGCGCCTTCGTTGCTGTGGCGCAATCGAGCAGCCTGGCCGAGGCCAGCGAACGCATTCACCTCTCCCAGCCGGCAATTTCCATTGCCCTGCGCAAACTGGAAGAGGCTGTCGGCGGCGCCCTCTTCTCACGCGCAACGCGCCAGCTCAGCTTGACGCCTGAGGGCGAAGCCTTCCTGCCGGTAGCGGTGCGCCTGCTCCACGACTGGTCCGAGGCCTTCGACGATCTCGAGGAACGCTTTTCCAAGCAGCGCGGCAAGGTGACCGTAGCCGCACTACCCACCATGGCGGCGGGGTTGCTGCCCGGCATCATCGCGACCTTTCACGCTCGTTATCCCCGTATCAATCTGAGCCTACACGATGTACTAGCCGATCAAGTCAGCCAACTGGTGCGCGAAGGACGTGCCGATATTGGCCTATCGGTGGCGCCACACGATACCGAGGAGTTGGCCTTCGAGCCGGTGCTGGTTGATCGCTATGTGGTGGTCTGCCCCTACGGGCATCCCATGCTGGAACAGCAAAGCGTGCAGTGGGCTCAGCTGGCCGGGCATGCGTTCATCGGCATCAACCGGCTTTCCAGCTCGCGTCAGGATATCGACCGCATCATGGCCGAAGTGGGCGCCCAGCTGGATATTCTCTGCGACGCCAGCCAGATCGCTACCGTGGGTCGCATGGTCGCCGCCGGCCTCGGCATCAGCGTGTTGCCCCGACTCAGCTTTCGCCAGATCGCCACCGACGGTATCGCGTACCGGCCGCTGTCCGAGCCGGATGTGAGTCGCCCACTGGGGATCATTTTGCGTCATCGCCATCCGCTATCAGCTGCCGCTGCGGCACTACGCACAATGATTCACGAAAACGTACATGAGCCTCATGGTCAGCCTGACGTATCCCCCTCCTCGCAGCATTGACTGAAGCAGCTATGCTGGCAAAGGAGTGGCTTTCCTACAGGAGCAGCGTGTGGCCGAGCGCAACAGCGTTATCGCCTTCTACGACGAGCGCGTTCTGGCTCATCAGCCGGATACCGAGGCGTCTTTCCTGCCGGGACGAATGGATCGCCGCATACGGCAATTACTCTCGTCGCTGAACGACCCATGGAAGTATCCGGAACACGCTGGGCGACTCAACGCCATCCGCCGCCTGCTGGAGCTCGAACCGGTGCCCGGCCTGCGCTTCGAGCGCGGTGCCTCTGCCACGCGGGAACAGTTGGGCCGCGTCCACACCAGCTCCTATCTGGACCACATCTTCGAACTGCGCGGCAAGAACGCCTGGCTCGATGTGGATACGACAGCAGTCTCCGACGGCAGCGTCGATGCCGCCCAGGTGGCCGCCGGCACCGCCATTGCCGCTGTCGAAGCGGTTCTCGAGGGGCGCACGGAGGCCGCCTTCGCCCTGATACGCCCGCCCGGCCATCATGCCGAACCGGTGCGTGCCCGTGGCTTCTGCCTGTTCAACAACGTGGCGGTTGCCGCCGCCCATGCCCAGGCGGCATTAGGCTGTCAGCGTGTGATGATCGTGGATTGGGACGCCCATCACGGCAACGGCACCCAGGACATCTTCCTCGCCGACCCAAGCGTGCTGTTCTTCGACATCCACCGAGCCTCGCCCTTCTATCCGGGGACCGGGCACCTCGAAGAGACCGGCGCGGGCTTGGGGGAAGGCACCACGGTGAACGTTCCCCTGCCGGCGGGTGCCGGCGACCAGGCCTACCTCAAGGCGTTCCAGGAGATCCTCGTGCCCGCCGCCGACTGGTTCCAGCCCGACTTGATCCTGGTGTCGGCGGGTTTCGACCCGCATCCCTTTGACCTCGCTCTCAATGTGTCGTACGAAGGTTTTGCTGCCATGACGGGCATGCTGCAGGACCTGGCTCGACGCCACTGCCAAGGGCGACTGGTCTTCGTGCTGGAAGGCGGCTACCACCTGGTCTCTCTTGCACGCGGGGTCAAGACGGTACTGGACGTGCTGGCCGGCGGGACCATCCCCGAGCCGGGCGTCATCGGCCTGACCGAAGTCGAGGCAGCGGCCCGCTTCCACCGCCAGGCCTTCGTGCCCGATGGTTCCGATTCGTCCACCTGAGCTCCCGCCGGCTGTGATCGTCTTCGAACCGGCGTTTCTCGCCAACGGGGTCTATCCTACGGCTTGATGCGACAACCAACGAGACGGGGAAACCATGATGAAAGACGGTATGAACGCGCGCGGCAGCTGCCTTTGCGGCGCGGTAAAAGTCGCCGTGGCAGTCAACAAGCAGAATGTCGGTGCCTGCCACTGTGACATGTGCCGCACCTGGGGCGGCGGCCCTCTACTGGCCCTGGAGTCGGTCAGTGGGGTCGAGATCGAAGGCGAGGAGAACGTCACGATTTACGCCTCGTCGGACTGGGCCGAGCGCGGCTTCTGCCGACGCTGCGGCACGCATCTCTTCTACCGCCTCAAGGCCGGTGACCACTATGCCATTCCGGTGGGTCTGGTGGACGGCGGCGAAGCGTGGACCTTCGACACCCAGATCTTCATCGACCAGAAGCCGGAGTACTACCGCTTCGCCAACGAAACCCACGACATGACCGGCCAGGAAGTCTTCGACGCCTACCAGGGGAGTTGAGCGGGCCGTCCCCAGACGTAATACTGACCCTCATCGACGATAGACCAGGAGCTGCCAATGCCCATCTCGAAAGGCGACAAGATTCCCGACGTCACCATCAAGACCAACGGCCCCGACGGCCCCGAGGATATCTCCACTGGTGAGCTGTTCGCCGGTAAGCGCGTCGTCCTTTTCGGCGTGCCGGGCGCCTTCACGCCCGGCTGTTCCAATACCCATATGCCAGGTTTCGTGATCAAGGCCGACAAGGTGCTGGAGAAGGCCGACACGCTGGCCTGCGTGGCTGCTAACGATGCCTTCGTGATGCGCGCCTGGCAGAAGGACCAGAACGCTCAGGCCATCATGATGCTGGCCGACGGCAACACCGAATTCATCCGTGCCCTGGGGATGGAGAAGGACGCCAGCGGCGCCGGTATGGGCATACGCAGCCAGCGCTTTGCACTGATCGCCGAGGACGGCGTGGTGACCTATGTCGGCGTCGACACCGAGCGCGGCGTGGTCGACAAAAGCAGCGTCGATACCATCCTGGCCCATCTCGGGGACTGATAGGCCACCCTAAAGCTTCCTCCCGTTACGCCGATAACATGGGTAAGGCCGTTCACGGCAAGGTCTTCACCGGGGAGGAAGCTGCATGGAAAATATGGCGCAGCATGCCGAACACGAACAGCAGCGGCTCGAAGCACTGACCCGCGAGCTTGCCGAGCTCAACGCTTCCCTGGAGCAACGCGTCGAGGCGCGCACGCAGGAACTCAAGCAGACCGCCGACATGCTCGAGGCCGCGTACACCGACTTGCGCCAGAGCTACGTGACCGCAACGCGGAGCTTCTCCTCTCTGATCAGCCAACGCCTGCCACCGCGCTTCCAGACCAACGACAAGGTCGGCGTCGTGGTTCAGGCCTTCAGCGTGGAACTCGGCCTCGACGAGACACTACAGCACGACCTTCAGCTGGCCGCCGCGCTCTACAACCTGGGCAAGCTGACCTGGAACGACCGCCTGCTCCTCACGCCCTCCGAGCGGCTCAGCTGTCAGCAGCGCGAGACGTATCGCCACTATCCCGTCATCAGCGAAAGTCTGCTGATGGCGCTCGATCACATGGGAGGGGCGGCACGCCTGATTCGTCACCATCGCGAGCACTGGAACGGCAACGGATTTCCCGACCGGCTGCAGGGTGAAGCCATCCCCTACGGCGCCAGGATGCTGGGGCTCGCCGTGGATTTCATTGAACTCCAGCGTGGCATGATCCTGCCGCGCCAGGTTCCCCGCCCCCAGGCACTGGAACTGCTGCGCAAGTTCGCCGGACGCATCTACGACCCAGTCCTCGCCCGCGCTTTCGTTACGCTCTGCCTCGACC
The DNA here is from genome assembly GCF_052584175.1 of Billgrantia hypersalina. Lineage (NCBI taxonomy): Bacteria > Pseudomonadati > Pseudomonadota > Gammaproteobacteria > Oceanospirillales > Halomonadaceae > Billgrantia > Billgrantia hypersalina. The sequence continues at coordinate 714,121 of NZ_JBMIQI010000011.1, read as the reverse complement.
AGGCACCCGACCTCGAGAGCCACGGCCGCCCGGTTCTGGCGCTGGAGACGCGCCAGCTCGAACCCGGCATGACCCTGGCCCAGGACCTGTACTCCGCCAGTGGCATGCTGCTGCTGCATGAGGGCAAGCAGCTCGACGCCCACCTGATCGACAAGCTGATGCGACTCGAAGAGGCCGAGGAAAAGCGCTACACGCTGCAAGTCTATCGAGACGGAGGCGAGGTTGAGTGAGCGAAGAAGGCGCGGCGCGCCTGAGTGTCATTCCCCCAGCACTTCCACATCGTCGTGCAGCACATCCTCGACATAGAGCATCTGCACGGCCACCACCGCCGCCACCGCCAGCGGTGCCGATAACACCACCCCGGGAACCCCGGCCACGGCGGCACCGGCCAGCTGCACGATGACGGTATAGGCCGGGGGCAGGCGCACCATGCCCTTGGCGGCCAGCGGCATCACCAGGTTCGACTCCAGCGTCTCGACCACGGAATAGAGCACGACGGCATAGAGCGCGAGTTCGGGAGATTCGAGAAAGGCGATCATGACGGTGGGAATGGCGCCGATGATCGGTCCCAGGTAGGGAATGAAGGTGAGCAGCCCGGCAATCAGTCCCAGCGCACCGGCCATGGGAACGCCAAGAAATACCAGGCCGAGTCCGATGAAGACACCGACGAAGACCATCGAAACCACCCGGCTAAGCAACCACAGGCGCAGCGAGCGGCCCTGCATGTGGACCACCTCGTGCAAGCGCTCACGATAAGCGGGTGGGCACAGCATCACCATGTTGCCGACGTAATGGGACGGGCTCAGCACCAGATAGAAGCCGATCAGCAGGATGAGCAGGAAGCTGGCGATGCCGCCGAATGCGGTCGAGAAGAACCCGGCAAAGTAATCGAGGACCGGCTGGCCGATGAGCTGGGCAGGATCTTCCACTTCTTGCAGTGCCGTCTCGACACCCGGCAACTCGCGCATCACGGAGAGAAGCCGCTGGAGTGCCTCGGGCAGCTGCTGGATCAACTGCGGCAACTGCTGTGCCAGGCGCGGCCCCACCAGCGCCCCCAGCCCGAACAGCAGCAGGAGGATCAGCGTCAGGGCGAGGGTCAGCGCCCATTTACGCGACAACGGCAAGTAGCGCTGGCAGAGGCGCACCACCCCATCGATCGACACGGCCACGAGAATGCCGGCAAACACCAGCAGCAGCACATCGAGAAGCTGGCTGGCGAAATAGAGCAGAATCGCCACCAGGCTGGCCATTCCGATGACGACCAGCACACGTCGGGTGAAGCGCGAAATCGAGTCGGCGCCGCTCTCCTTGTCGGCCATGTCTGCTCCTTGCCTGTTGCGGCATCAGCCACCTCGCGCCATTCCAGGCGCCTGCAGACTCAGCCTAGCAGATGGGCGACAACCGCTCACTCCAGGCGACTGCGGACGAGAGGAGATTCAGCGATGGCTGCCGAGCCTAGCGAATAACGGCCCGGCGGGGCTCAATCGAGCAGCAGCACAAGCACCAGCAGTGCCAGCAGTGCGGCCACGCTTTTCCAGAACAGGGCGGGGTCGCGCTCGATCAACGGCGGACGAGCCCGCTTCACGAAGGCCGGGCTGGGCCGGCGCAGTTCATGGACGAATTCGGATAGCGCCTCGAAGCGCCGTTCGGGCTGGGGGTGCAGCGCTTTTCTGAGCACCTCGTCGAGCCAGGCCGGCAGCTCGCGGTTGGCGGCAAGCGCCGAACGGTAGCTCAGCCGGTGCTGCGCCGCCCGGCTGCGCGCCTTGGCCACGTCGGTACCGTAGGGCAGCGATCCGGTAAGCATCTGGTAGGTCATTGCAGCCAGCGAGAACAGGTCCGAGCGCGGCGTGGCCGGCTCGCCGAGAAAACACTCCGGCGCCGTGTAGGAGGCCGTGCCGAGCAGTTCGTTCGCCTGACCCACCCCGCATTCCGCAATACCGGCCACGCGAACCGAGCCGAAATCGATGAGGGTCGCGTGGCCCGTGGCGTCGATCATGACGTTATGTGGCCGCAGGTCCTGGTGCACCATCTCGAGGCGATGGAAGGCGCGCAGGCCCCGGGCGAGCTGCTCGACGAGGTCGCGCACGGTTTCCAGGGGCAGATGCGGTTCGTCGCGCAGCCACTGGGCCAGCGTGCGGCCCTCGATGAACTCCGTCACGCTGTACAAGTAGCGGCGCCTGCGCGCCGACCGGTGCGCCTTCACCACGTGAGAGTTCTCGATGCGCCGGGCGATCCACTCCTCGAGAAGGAAGCGCTCGACGTGTGCCGGATCCTCGCGCAGCTCGGTCGCCAGGGTCTTGATGACTACCTTGTCCGAGGTTTCCTCGTCCACCGCCAGGTAGGCGTGGCTACGAGCGCTGGCGTGAAGCTGACGCACGATGCGATAGCCGTCGAAGCTTATGCGCGGCTCGAGCTGCGGCGGGAATGGCAGCCGCGTTTCCTCCGAGTAGGCTTCGCCGGCACGGCCCAGCGGCACCTCATCCACCCTCACCACCTGCACCGTGAGATTGTCATCGCTTCCCGCATCATAGGCTGACTGCACCAGGGCGCGGGCGGCGGCGTCCAGGTCCGCGGGGTGCTCGGCGAGGATTCGCTGCATGCACGCCTCGTCGAGATGCTCGTAGACGCCATCGGTCATGAGCAGAAAGACCTCGCCCGCCTCCACGGGCAGGGCCAGGTAGTCGATCTCGAGCTGCTCGTTCATGCCCATCGCCCGGCTGAGGTAGCTCCTGTCCGGTGCCAGCCAGGCACGATGCTCGCGGGTCAGCGGCTCGAGGGCGCTACCGGTGAAGCGATAGAGCCGCGCATCGCCCACGTGGAAGACGTGGGCCGTGCGCGACTTCAGCACCAGCGCGGTGAAGGTACAGACGTAGCCGCGGTCCTTGTCCCAGCGAAACTCGCTGCGCCGGGTCTGGGCGTGCAGCCAGGAGTTGGTCGCCATCAGCACCCGCTGCGCCGCGGTTTTCACGGTCCAGCTCTCGGCGGTGCAGTAGTAATCCTCGATGAAGCTCTTGACCGCCGATTCGCTGGCGACCCGGCTCACCGTGCTGGTGCTGATGCCGTCGGCCAGCGCCACCACGATCCCCTTGCTCGACAGCTGCGGCTCACGGGGCACGTAGGCCCCGTGAAAGTCCTGGTTGACCGGCTTGCGCCCCGCCTGCGAACACTGACCCAGGGCAACCCGCAGGCGGCCCGTCACGCTCGCCTCTCCTGCCCTTGTTCCCACGCTTGCGGCAGGCGCTGCGCCTCGCTCAGAGATCACGCAGCGGCGCGGTGCGCACGTGAGTGGCGTAGAGCGTCAGGCCGGTCAGCGATAGCCCACCGATCAGGTTGCCCACCACCACGGGGATCTCGTTCCAGATCAGGTAATCCATGATCGAGAAGCCGCCGCCCATCATCATCGCCGACGGGAACAGGAACATGTTGACGATGGAGTGCTCGAAACCCATGAAGAAGAACACCATGATCGGCATCCACATGGCGATCACCTTGCCGCCCACCGTGGTCGAGATCATCGCCCCGACCACGCCGAGCGAGACCATCCAGTTGCACAGGATGCCGCGAATCAGGATGGTCAGCATGCCCGCCGCGCCGAACTCCTTGTAGCCGAGGGTACGCGCATGGCCGATGCCGGCGATCTTCTGGCCCACCTCATCCGGCGGCGTGGAAAAGCCGTAGGTAAAGACGATGGCCATCAGCACCGCCACGGTCAGGGCGCCGGCCAGGTTGCCGCAGAAGACCTTGCCCCAGTGGACCAGGATTCTCTCGATGGTGACCCCGGGGCGGCGATCCAGCCAGGCCAGCGGCGTGAGCACGAACACCCCGGTCAGCAGGTCGAAGCCCATCAGGTAGAGCATGCAGAAGCCGACCGGGAACAGGGCGGCCCCGAGGATGGCCGAGCCGCTCTGTACCGTGATGGTTACGGCGAATACCGCCGCCAGGGCCAGGATGGCTCCCGCCATGAAGGCGCGAATCAGCACGTCCCGCGTGGCCATGTGGAGCTTGGACTCACCGGCATCCACCATTTTGGTCGCGAATTCCGAAGGAAGCAGATAGGACATAGTGTTCTCGACGCTCCTGGCGTTTCTCCGTGTCGTCACTGGCGCGACAAACGCAAGGGCGCCTGAAGCCGGCGTGCAGCTCCAGGCGCCCTTGCCTGTGTTCGTCGTGTTGTCGTGGGGCCTTGTCGCAAGGCCGGGGATCGTCGTTGATCCTGCCGGCCCGCCTGCGAATGCAGCAGGCCCTGCCCAAGGACAAGCACGGAGCGTGCCAACTCGTCACAACATGGAAAAATAGGCGCACCAGGCGGGAGTCGACGGGGGTTTCACGCCGCGTGCTTCGCTGCCGGGCTTGCTTCAGAAAGCAGTGCGGCCCCTATTCACGACGAATAGAGGCCACACCGGTGCAACCTTAAGGGCCGACGCCCGAACTTGGTGCAACCCGTCTCAGCCGCGCGGGTGCGTTGCGTCCCGGGCAGGCTGCGCCGCGGCCGGGCTGGTCGCGACCATGCTCACCACGCTGCCCACTACGATCAGGCAGGGCGACGGTAGCGGCGTAGCGGCGAGCTTGTCCGGCATGTCGGCCAGCGTGCCGACCAGCGAGGCCTGCTCCGGCAGGCTGGCATTGGCCACCAGCATGATCGGCCAGTCGTCGGGCAGCCCGGCGCGGCGCAGCCCGCTGCAGATGGCTTCGACCTTGGTCAAGCCCATGTAGAAGATCAGCGTCTCGTCGGTGCGCGCCAACTCGGCCCAGTCGGGCTCGCCGCCTTTGCGGCACAGCTGGGCGGTGACGAAGCGCAGCTGCTGGGCATGGGCGCGGTCGGTCAGCGGTATGCCCATGCCGGCGGCGGCCGCCGAGGCGGCGGTGATACCCGGCACGATCTCCGCCTCCACCCCGGCTTCGGCCAGCGCAGCGAGCTCCTCGCCCATGCGCCCGAACACGCCGGGGTCGCCGCCCTTGAGCCGCACCACCGACTTGCCCTGCCCCGCGAGTTTCACCAGCAGCGCCCCGATCTCGGCCTGGGGCACGCTGTGGTGGCCACGCTCCTTGCCCACGTAGTAGCGCTCATGACCGGCGGGAATCAGCGCCAGCACGTCGTCGCCCACCAGGCGGTCGTAGACCACCGCGTCGGCCTGCTGCAGCAGGCGGGCGGCCTTGAGCGTGAGCAGTTCGACGTCGCCGCTGCCCGCCCCCACCAGGTAGACCCGGCCCGGGCGGCACTCGCCGTCCAGCGTCACGGTGGGGGCCGGGGTGCTGCGCGTGCCACCGAACGGCGAGCGAACGATATGGCCCAGGCCGTGCAGCCGCGACAGGGCCGCCTGCATCTGTTCAGGCGACAGCAGTGACTTCAGTTGGCTCAGCGCTCGCATGGGCCTTCTCCTCTTCGATAAGCGATTTCAGCTCGGGAATGCAGCTTCCGCACTGGGTGCCACAGGCCAGCCTGGCGCCCAGCGCCTCGACGCTGTCGTCGCCTTCACGGATGGCCCCTAGGATAGCGCGTTGACCCACCTGGTGGCAGCTACAGACCACCGGCCCCTGGTTGGCCGCGCCGTCGTCGCAGCCGGCCAGCAGGCGACGGCGATGGGAGGCCTCCAGCCTTTCACCTTTGGCGGCTTCGCCGAAGCGCGCGGCAAGCCAGCCCAGGTTGGGAAGTTCTTTGGGCGGCCCCGACAGGAACCACCAGCGCAAGCGCCCGTCGGCATCGACACCGGCCGCACGCAGGCGACCGCCGGCGGGGTCGGTGCACCACAGCGTGGGCGCCACCGGGAGCCGCTCATTCAGCCAGGCCAACCACTCCGGCGCCTCGCCCGGCTCGCCACCGGCCAGCTGCCAGCGCTGGCAGTCGCCCAGCGGAATGCGCGCCCAGTAGCGGCTTTCTTCGCACCAGGTCGACTCATGTACGTCCAGGTCGCCGGCTACCAGCAGGGTGGCTTCCCAGCCGATGGCAAGCGGCTCCAGCGCCACCGCGCCGTGCTTGGATTCCGGCTGGCCGGACACCGGATCGAGGTGCGCCTCGAGCAACTCGCCCATGCGCGCCGAGCCGCTGAAGTGACCGCTCCAGTGCATCGGGATGAATACCTCCCCGCAGCGCTGGCCGCGAGTCAGCCGTACGCGGCCGATAAAGCGGCCACCGGCGCCGTGCAGGCGCGCCAGGTCATGCTCCTCCACGCCCAGCGCGGCGGCATCCTCCGGTGCGATTTCGATGAACGGCTCGGCACGGTGATTCATCAGCCGTGGCGCGCGGCCGGTGCGGGTCATGGTGTGCCACTGGTCGCGAATGCGCCCGGTGTTGAGCCGCAGCGGCCTGGCCTCGTCCAGCGCCTGGGCCGGCGGGCGCGGGCGTACCGGCAGCAGGCGGGCGCGGCCGTCGGGCGTGGCGAAGCGGCCGTCGGTGAAAAGTCGGGCGGTGCCATGCGGAGCATTGACGTTCACCGGCCACTGGATCGGTGCCAGGCCGTCGTACCCGTCTCGATCGAGCCCAGCCAGGCCGGAGATGTCGAACAGACGGCGGCTCTCGCCCGGGCCGTCCCCGTTCTCGAAGCCGGAGAGCCGGGCGTGCTCGTCGAAGATCTCGCCGGGGTGGGTGTAGGCGAAGGCTTCGCCGAAGCCCAGCCGCTTGGCCACCTCGCAGACGATCCACCAGTCGTGGCGCGCCTCCCCCGGCGGCGGCAGGATGCCGCGCTGGCGTGAGATGCGACGCTCGGAGTTGGTCACGGTGCCGTCCTTCTCCGACCAGCTGGAGGCTGGCAGCACGATGTCGGCATAGGCCAGCAGGTCGGCATCGGCCATGCACTCGGAGACGATCACCAGCGGGCACTTCGCCAGCGCCGCGCGCACCCGTTCGGCCCGCGGCAGGCTCACCGCCGGGTTGGTGGCCATGATCCACAGCGCCTGCACCTCGCCGCGCTCGATCGCCTCGAACAGCGCCACCGCCTTGTGCCCGGGCGCGCCGGGCAAACACGGCACCCGCCGCGCGGTAGCCCAGAAGCGGGTGACGCGGTCCCGTGCGCCGGGGGTGTCGTAGTCCATATGGGCGGCGAGCTGGTTGGCCAGCCCCCCGACTTCGCGCCCGCCCATGGCATTGGGCTGGCCGGTGATCGAGAATGGCCCCGCTCCCGGCAGGCCGATCTTGCCGCCCGCCAGGTGGCAGTTGATGATGGCGTTGCCCTTGTCGGTGCCGCTGCTGGACTGGTTCACGCCCTGGGAGAACAGCGTGACCACGTGCAAATGGCTGGCGAACCAGTAGAAGAAGGTTTCCAGGCGTTCCGCATCGAGATCGCAGTCGGCGGCGATGGCTTCCACGCCGTCATCCTGCTCGCGCGCCGCGGCCAGCGCCTCCTCGAAGCCCTGGACATGGGCTTCCAGATAGACCCTATCGAGCTTGTCGCGCTCGGCCATCCACGCCAGCAGCCCCGTGAACAGGCGCGCATCGCTGCCGGGCGCCAGGCCCAGGTAGAGATCGGCGAGCTCGCAGGTATCGGTGACCCGCGGGTCGATCACCACGATACGCAGCAGCGGGTTGCGCTGCTTGGCCACCTTGAGCCGCTGGTAGAGCACCGGATGATTCCAGGCCAGGTTGGAGCCCACCAGCACCACCAGCTCGGCCTCCTCGAGATCCTCGTAGCTGCACGGCACGGCGTCGGCGCCGAAGGCGCGCTTGTGGGCGGCCACCGCCGAGGCCATGCACAGCCGGGAGTTGGTATCCAGGTGCGGCGTGCCGAGAAAGCCCTTGAACAGCTTGTTGGCGACGTAATAGTCCTCGGTCAGCAGCTGCCCCGAGAGATACGCGGCCAGCGCCTGCGAACCGTGGGCGGCCTGCACGGCCGTGAGCCGCTCGGCCACGGTATCCAAGGCGGTTTCCCAGTCCGTTTCGACGCCATCGACCCGGGGCCGGGTCAGGCGACCGTGATGGCCCAGCGTCTCATGCAGTGCCGAGCCCTTCACACACAGTCGGCCAAAGTTGGCGGGGTGCGCCGGGTCGCCCTGCACGTCGACGATCTCGCCGTTATCGACGCTGGCCAGCACGCCACAGCCAACGCCGCAGTAGGGGCAGGTGGTTCGGGCCTCGCGCATGTCGATCTCCTGTCGGTTGGCTCGCGAAACGACGACGCCCGCCAACGGCCATCCCCAGGGAGGCGTTGACGGGCGTCGTTGCCGCTCGGGACGCAGCACGGCACGTCCCGTTGCAAATGCTTTTGTCCTCATCAAGCAGAATGCATGCCAATACCGTGAGTCGCGCGGCGATATCAGCCGGATGGCGCCGTGCCCTGCCGTATCTCTTACCTCCAGCCTCGCGGCAGCGCACCATGCCCGGCGCGAAACCCGCCTCACTGCACCAGGCTGGTGCCGAAATGCCGAACCCGGCGCTGCGTCGCAACACGCAAGCCCATGGCCGGCTGGCCGCAAGCCACGCACGACGCGCCCTCCGCCGCTTCTGGAATGTTTCTTGCTTCTGCTAGATGGAGCCTTGTCCGGAGTCGAGCGACGCCTATGCCATCCCCCTTGAACATCCTGCTGGTCGACGACGAGGTGGTACGTGCCGCCATGGTCGAGGAGGCGCTGATGGTCGAAGGCCACCGGGTCATCTGTCGGCTCTCGAGCCCGGCCAGCCTCAACGAGATGGTCGCGCGCCACCAGCCCGACGTGGTGATCATCGACATGGAGAGCCCCGACCGGGACACCCTGGAGAGCATGGCCCTGCTCAATCGCGAGAACCCTCGCCCGGTGGTGTTCTTCGCCGACCAGCACGACTCCAGCATGCTCCAGGCCGCGCTCAAGGCCGGCGTCAGCGCCTACGTGGTCGACGGCCTGGTGCCCGAGCGGGTCGAGGCCATCGTCGAAGTGGCCATTGCCCGCTTCGACGCCTTCCAGAACATGCGCCAGGAGCTCGACAAGGCGCGCAACCAGTTGGCCGATCGCAAGCGTATCGAGCGCGCCAAGGGGCTGCTGATGAAGCACCAGGACTGCGACGAGGAGCAGGCTTACCGCATGCTGCGCAAGCTGGCCATGGATCGCGGCCAGCGCATCTCCGACGTGGCCGACAGCGTCATCGACATTCTCGACCGCCTGAACCCCATATCGCCCCAGGGGCGATCCGCTGAAAAACGGGGACCCCGCTCATGAGCCACCCGCAACACCATGCCGCCAGCCCGGAACGCGAGCGCCTTACCCTCGGCTTCGTGCCGTTGACCGACGCCGCCCTGCTGATCGTCGCCCGCGAACGGGGCTGCTTCGCCGCCGAGGGGCTGGACGTCAGCCTGTCGCGGGAGAACGCCTGGTCCACCCTGCGCGACAAGGTGGCCGCCGGCCTGCTCGACGGGGCCCAGATGCTCGCCCCCATGCCCCTGGCCATGAGCCTGGGGCTGGGCCGCGCCCCCTGCGAGGCGCTCGCCCCGCTGTTGCTTTCACGCAACGGCAATACCGTTACCCTCTCCGACGCCTTGTGCCAGGCGAGCGGTGCGACGCTTGGCGACAGCCCTGCCACCAGCGCCCTCGCCCTCGGCGACTGGCTGCGCAGGCAGAGTCAGGGCAAGCGCCCCCGGCTGGCCATGGTCTACCCCTACTCCTGCCAGCACTATCAGCTACGCGAATGGCTCACCCTCGGCGACATCGCCCCCGAGCGCGACGTGGAACTGGTGGCCATGCCACCGCCGCGCATGGTGGAAGCACTGCGCGAGGGGCTGATCGACGGCTTCTGCGCCGGCGAACCCTGGGGCACCCTGGCCCGCCACTGCGAGGTGGGGCGGCTGGTGGCGACCGGCGCCCAACTGTGGCCCAACCACCCCGAGAAGGTGCTTGGCGTGACGCGCTCCTGGGCCGAGCGCTACCCGGCCACGCTGGCCGCCCTGCTGCGTGCCCTGGCGGCAGCCGGCCAGTGGTTGGGCGCCTCGCCCGAACACCGCCGCCAGGCACTCGAGTGGCTGGCCCTGCCGCCCTACCTCGACCGCTCGGTCCGCCACCTCGACACCCTCGCTCACGACGAAGCGCCCATTCAGCAACACCTCTACGGGCCGGACGTGCTGCGCCCCACCCCGCAGGCCGCCCTGCACTTCGCCGAGCCCATCGTGCGGCAGCTGGAAGCCGAAGGCGGCCGCTTCGAGCCGGCCCTGCTGGCAGCCTGCTACAGCCCTGTGCATTTCGATGCCGCCACGCACCAGTGATGTGCATGGTCTTCTGGCGTCCAGGCGCCGGAGGGTCAACAGGCCATTCTCCAACCCCCTGACGCGCAAATAGAAACCCCCGACTAGCGACATCCTGGCCGGGTTCTTGAAACGGACCTTGTAGAAACGCGATCAACGGCGATCGCCCGACTGTCCAGCCACAGCCAGACGAATCCGACAACGACGTCTCAGCGCCTCCCGCAAGCACGGGGACCGCGCCGAGGCGTCGTTTGCGTTCATGACCGTCACAGCCGCTAGCGCAGCGAAAGACAGCAGCGAAGCGAAAGGAGGTTCGACCGATGCTCCAGCGACACCGCGACACCGCGCCGACCGACCACCTGGTCATCGTCGGCAACGGCATGGCCGGCCATCGCCTGGTCGAAGCGCTGCTCGCCCGGCCGGAGCGGCCCGCTCGCATCACCGTGATCGGCGCCGAAACGGCCCCGGCCTACAACCGCATCCTGCTCTCGCCGCTACTGGCCGCCGAGATGGAACGCGAGGCCCTGACCCTGCGCGACGCCGACTGGTACGCCGAACAGGGCATCGGGCTGGTGCTGGGCGAACGCGTGGTGACGATCGACCGCACCGCGCGGCGCCTGACCACCGACACCGGCCGCGAACTCGACTACGATCGCCTGGTGCTGGCCACCGGCTCGAACCCGGCCCGCCCGCCGGTGCCGGGACTCGAGCTGCCGGGCGTTCATGTTTTTCGCGACTTGAACGACGCCGAGGCCCTGGCACGCGCTGCCGAGCGGGGCGGCAGCGCCGTGGTGATCGGCGGCGGCCTGCTCGGCCTGGAAGCCGCCGAAGGCTTGCGTAAACGTGGACAGGGCAAACGCGGCATGCAGGTCAGCCTGCTGCAGCGCGACGACCGGCTGATGAACCGCCAGCTCGACCTCACCGCCGCGCGCCTGCTGGAAAGCGAACTGCGCGGCCGCGGGCTCGATATCCATACCGGCGCCCAGCTCGAGCGCCTGGAGACTGGCCGCGACGGTCGCGTTTGCGCCGCGCTGCTGGCCGACGGCACCCGGCTCACCGCCGATTGTGTGGTGGTGGCCATCGGCATCGTACCCAACACGGCGCTTGCCCGTACGGCCGGGCTGGCCGTCAACCGCGGCGTGATCGTCGACGAGTGGCTGACCACTTCCGACCCGGCGATCCATGCACTCGGCGAATGCTGCGAGTTCGAAGGCACCACCTTCGGACTGGTCGAACCGATCTGGCACCAGGTCGAGGTCTTGGCCGAGCGACTCTACGGCACGCCCGGCGCCGGCTACGTGGCGCAACCCACCGCCACCAAGCTCAAGGTCAGCGGCGTAGCACTTTACGCGTTCGGCCCGACCGATCCCGAACCCGACCATGAGGTGCTCAGCTATCGCGACCCCCAGCAGGGCGACTACCGCCGCCTGCTGCTGCGCGATGGCCGCCTGGATGGCGCCGTGCTCTACGGCGATACCGCCGCCGGCCCCTGGTACTTCGAGCAGGCCCTGGCGGGCCGCAACCTCAGCGCCTGCCGCTCGGCCCTGCTGCTCGGCCCCGCCGACGCCCAGGCCCTGCTCGACGACGCCGCCGAACACGCTCACGAATCACCGCAACGCCCCGCGAAGGAGGCCGCATGAACACGCCCGCTAAACCGCAACTGATCGTTATCGGCAACGGCATGGTCGGCCACCACCTGGTCGAGCAGCTGGTCGAACAGGGCACCACCGAGCGCTACGCCGTCACCGTGTTCGGCGAGGAGCGCCACCTGGCCTACGACCGCGTGCACCTCTCCGAGTACTTCAGCGGCCGCGACGCCGCCTCGCTGGCGCTCTCCACCGCCGACTACTACGCCGAGCACGGCATCGAACTGCGCCTGCACGAGGCGGTCACCGAGATCGACCGCGACAAGGGCGAGGTCGTCACGCCGAAGGGCCGCTACGCCTACGACCGCCTGGTGCTGGCCACCGGCTCCTACCCCTTCGTGCCGCCGATTCCCGGTAACGACCGCGAGGGTTGCCTGGTCTACCGCACCCTGGAGGATCTCGACGCCATTCGCGAAGCCGCCGAAACCGCTACCACCGGCGTGGTGGTGGGCGGCGGTCTGCTCGGTCTGGAAGCCGCCAACGCCCTTCGCGGCCTCAACCTCGACACCGCCGTGGTGGAGTTCGCCCCGCGGCTGATGCCGATGCAGGTGGATAGCGAAGGCGGCGAGCTGCTGCGCGAGAAGATCGAGGCGCTGGGCGTACAGGTGCTCACCGGCCGCGCCACCCAGGAGATCGTCGACGGCGAAGCCAGCCGCCACCGCATGGTGTTCCAGGACGACAAAGTGCTGGAGACCGACCTGATCGTCTTCTCCGCCGGCATTCGCCCGCGCGACGAACTGGCCCGCGACTGCGGCCTGGAAATCGGCGAGCGCGGCGGCGTGGTGATCGACGACAGTTGCCTGACCAGCGACCCGGCGATTCTCGCCATCGGCGAAGTGGCGCTGTGGAACAACAGCATCTTCGGCCTGGTCGCCCCCGGCTACCAGATGGCCAAGGCCGCCGCCGCCACCCTGCTACAGGGTAATGAATCCTTCAAGGGCGCCGACATGAGCACCAAGCTCAAGCTGATGGGCGTGGACGTGGGCTCCATCGGCGACGCCCACGGCGACCGCACCCCCGGCGCGCGCCAGTTCCGCTTCCTCGACCCCATCAAGCAGCAGTATCGCAAGCTGGTGGTCTCCAGCGACGGCAAGCGCGTGGTCGGCGCCATGCTGGTGGGTGACAACAGCTACTACGACACCCTGCTGCAGTACTACGCCAACCGCATCGAGCTGCCCGAGGACCCGGCCGCGCTGATCCTGCCGGCCGGTGGCGAAGCCGCCCCCGCGCTGGGGCCGGACGCCCTGCCGGAAACCGCCACCATCTGCTCGTGCCACAACGTCACCAAGGGCGGCGTGTGCGCTTCCATAGATGCCGGCGCGGTGGATCTCGCCACGGTGAAGGGCGAGACCCGTGCCAGCACCGGCTGCGGCGGCTGCGCCGCCCTGCTCAAGAACCTGGTGGACCATGAGCTGGAGAGCCGCGGCGTGGAGGTCGACAAGTCGATCTGCGAGCACTTCGCCCATACCCGTCAGGAGCTCTACGACATCGTGCGGGTGGAAGGCATCAAGACCTTCAGCGAGCTGATGGCGAAGCACGGCAACCCGGAGACCCACAAACTAGGATGCGACATCTGCAAGCCGGCGGTGGCCTCGATACTCGCCTCCTGCTTCAACGAGCCGATTACCGACGCGGCCCACATCCCGCTGCAGGACACCAACGACACCTTCATGGCCAACATGCAGAAGAACGGCACCTACTCCGTCGTTCCCCGCGTGCCGGGCGGCGAGATCACCCCCGACAAGCTGGTGGTGCTGGGCCAGGTGGCGCAGAAGTACCAGCTCTACACCAAGGTGACCGGCGGCCAGCGCATCGACCTGTTCGGCGCCCGCCTGGAGGACCTGCCGGCTATCTGGGGCGAGCTGATCGAAGCCGGCTTCGAGACCGGGCACGCCTACGGCAAGTCGCTGCGTACGGTGAAGTCCTGCGTGGGCAGTACCTGGTGCCGCTACGGCGTGCAGGACAGCGTGGGCATGGCGATCCAGCTGGAGCACCGCTACAAGGGCCTGCGCGCCCCGCACAAGATCAAGTTCGGCGTTTCCGGTTGCACCCGCGAGTGCGCCGAGGCCCAGAGCAAGGACATCGGCGTGATCGCCACCGAGAACGGCTGGAACCTGTACGTGTGCGGCAACGGCGGCATGCGCCCGCGCCACGCGGAACTGTTCGCCACCGACCTCGACGACGAGCAGCTCTACCGCATCATCGACCGCCTGCTGATGTTCTACATCCGCACCGCCGACCGCCTGCAGCGCACCTCGGTATGGCGCGAGAACCTGGAAGGCGGCCTGGACTACCTCAAGCAGGTGATCCTCGAGGACAGCCTCGGCATCGGCGAGGAGCTCGACCGCCAGATGCAGACCGTTATCGACACCTACGAGTGCGAATGGGCCAAAGCCATCAGCGACCCGGAGAAGCTCAAGCGCTTCCGCAGCTTCGTCAACGACGCACGCCCGGACCCGGACATCATTTACACCACCGAGCGCGGCCAATTAAGACCAGCCTGACGGAACGGCGGCGCCCTGCGCGCCGCCACTTCCCCGTGCCCTGATGACGAATAACGATTCTGGAGCCTGACAAAAATGAGCACAGCAACTGCGGCCAAGACCATGACCCAAACCTGGCAAACCGTCTGTACCCGCGCCGACCTGGTGCCCTACTCCGGTGTCGCCGCCTGGGTGGAAACCCCCGAAGGCCCCGCCCAGGTGGCGATCTTCTACTTGCCTGGCCACGCGCAGGAACTCTACGCCATCGACCACCATGACCCTTTCTCGAAAGCCAACGTGATCGCCCGCGGCATCGTCGGCGACCTCAAGGGCCAGCCCGTCATCGCCTCGCCGATCTACAAGCAGCACTTCCGCCTGGAAGACGGCCAGTGCCTGGAGGATGAAAGCGTGCGGCTGCGTACCTGGAAGGTGAACTTCAAGGGCGATGAGGTGTGGATCGAGGCGTGAGGTTTCCGCCTTTTGAAAAGAAAAAGCCGCCGACGCTGGAGAAAAGCGTCGGCGGAATTGGGTAGGCCCTTTCTCATCTCAACCGCGAAAGGCGGCCTCGATCTTGGCGATGTCGATTTTCTGCATCGTCATCATGGCCTCGAAGGCCCGCTTGGCGGCGGCGCGGTCGGGGCTGGTGAAGGCCTTCGTCAGTGCGATCGGCGTGATCTGCCAGGAGATGCCCCACTTGTCCTTGCACCACCCGCATTCGCTCTCCTGCCCACCATTGCCGACGATGGCGTTCCAGTAGCGATCCGTCTCCTCCTGGTCTTCGGTCGCCACCTGAAACGAGAACGCTTCGCTGTGCTGGAAGGCAGGCCCACCGTTCAGCCCGAGGCACGCCACGCCTAGCACGGTGAATTCGACCGTCAGTACGTCCCCCTCCTTCCCCGCTGGATAATCCCCAGGCGCGCGGTGCACCGCGTCGAGCGAGGAATCGGGGAAGGTCTCGGCGTAAAATTGCGCGGCTTCCTCAGCGGCATCGTCATACCAAAGGCAGATCGTGTTCTTAGCCATGTGCTTCATGATCGGCTCCCTTCTCTAGGTGATTGCTGTGGATGGCAATCTAGTGTCGAACGGAGGTGGCTGAATTCGACAGTGGCGGTGACGCCAGACTTTTCAGCAGCGGCGCGTCGGCAGGAGCGTCCCTTGCATGAATTTGTGAAGGCTACTGTGGCAGCTGGTACGAGACATTGCCATTATTCACTTTTATGTACTTGCGCTGCTCCAGGTCTTTCACTATGGAGCTTAGCTGCTGTTCCGATAGCTTCTCAGTAAATAGCGAATTGATGGTATTAGCGAGCGTCTTGACCTTGCGTGGCCGCGCCTGCCCCCGACCAGCCAAATTTTTCACGATGGCGGACATCATGTCGTCGGTAGAGGTAGCCGTGGACATTCTTACTACGGGAATTTCTGCCAAGTCTCGCTCACGCTGGATTTTAATGCCACGCGACTTGAGATGCTTGATTAGCGTGTCAAAACCAGTATCGCGGGAGATGATGTGGAAGTACGCGTTTGAGTCCTTGGCCGCGAACTCACCAATGTAATAGGCAATGTGGAAATCAAGAGCGTTTTTTCCGGTGCCGGTGATCTTTATGTACTGCGCCGCATCGCCAAGTGCTTGCATAGCCGCAGCCAGATCGAATGGTATTTTTACTTGGTTTGCACCAACGAAAACCACCACTTTGAAAGGATGCTGCTTGAGAAGCTCCAGGTTGCTCGGCTGCACATTCTCAAAATCTATCAGGACATAGTTTGTTGCCAAGCAGGCTCTCCTTGATTGGGTCCTAAAGCCCACATAAACGGCGCGACTTCAGGAGCGTCCGGCGGCCGCAGGAAGCTAATTTAATGTGATTGTTAGGGTGTCATATACTTCAATGACTGCCTGACCATTTCATCAACATAGCCAATTGCTGCATTAAGGCTTGGTTGATACATCGTAGGATGTGCACATTGATTTCTTTGAGATAACTGCCCATGAAGAACTCGCAATTGTGCTCTGTTTATGAATTTCACTTCTTTCCCAACATCAAGTATTTGAGATTCTGAAAATTGTTCTTTCAGCTCGGTAAGGTCTTTGAAGTTCCATTTTGAACGCAGTGAGCGGATATCAAACTCGCGTTGTGCGTACAGGTACTCTGCAAATACTGAAAAATGGCCAGCCCAAGAAAATACGATACTGGCTTTAAAGAGACCATGCTCCAAGCAACGGGCTGACTCACGGAAGTACTCCTGGACGTCTATTGGTGCCCCTGAAAGCTTCTTGACTAGATCCTCAAGGAGTACGACGCGAGAAGCAGCAGATTCGTGAAAAGCCAGCACCTGATGACCAGCACGCTGTGCTTTACGTGCTTTAGAGATCCACTCCAAGTATGACATGTTATTCCTTTGGTGAAATCAACTGTTCTCTAAGTGCCTTAAAAAGCTTCTCATAGACTTCGGCATTATCAGTCTCTGGCAAATGAAGCTGAATGTTTATAGCAATTTGTGGAACATTTCTCGGAATAGGTGGAATTATTGACTCAATATTACTTTCTTGACTAGATTGCTGCCCGCTTGCCTGTTGCTGCTCAGGAACCGGCTCTTTTGTTGTTTCGACCACGAGGGCATCTTTCGGAGTTGCCACGGATAGCTTTCCATCCCGTTCTTCAAGGAGCTTCGCAGTCACTAGAACATCGACAACGCACCGAGCCCCCGTTTTATTACCAGCATTATTCTTCTGACCTGAGACATACAACACATGATCGGAGAAATCTTTTTCAGACATACCGCCTTTAATACGAACCGTAGTGACGAGACCAGAAACGGTCTCATTAGTTTTAATTGCCTCAGCCCAATATTGCTCAATGTCTGATGCTTGCTTGTGATCGAGTGCCCTTCCCAAGCGTCTACCTAGCTCAGTGGGCGATTTCTTCATCCCACCAGTGATGAGGCCTACATCATTCAAGAATTTGTTGTTGCGGCTGATACTAGTCTTATGTAGACCTGTCAGTTTTGCCAGCGCATCAAGCGAAGCGTTGTCGGGGGCATGGCTGTATCCCTTTATTATCTTCTGCACTTCTTCAAATGAAGACCCTGGGAGATTGAATTCTGAACTCATACCTTTGTTCCTTTTATGGAATTTATTGTAATGCCCTAACGCTTGGCACAGCAGACGTTTTGGAGCGACGCAGGAGCGGAAAAACGTTCCGACTGCTGCCACTTGTTATGGCAAAAGCGCCCTGATGTACGCATAGATATCCACCCCTTTCTTCAAAAGACTCCATTGATCCCGTTGATTCTTATGCATACTCATTGCTGCAAATAGACCCTCAGGATTCTTGAGGTTCTCTTCTCTAACCTGCGCCAAAGAATCGCATGAAAATCGAAGCTGCTCCCTTAACGAAGTAAATGCACATTCTTGGGTCGAATCATCGAGCTTAAGCTCTATCTTTAGGTATTTATTGTCTACTTGTGTGAAAAGCAAAAGGATTGGCAGTTTGGCGGTATCCTTTAGCTCGAAGGCTTCGATAAGTTTCTTGTTTTCCGCAGGCTCCTTCCAAATTTTAACCATCATTCCCATAGTGCCTTTAGGGAAAGATGGCCATTCATAGTGCCCCCTGCGCGGCCTCACAGAAAATACACAAAATCTATCGCCTGTAAGCTCATGTAGAGATAGCCAATAGTCGTCATCCCGCAATACCTTTTTTATGTTCGGATGCTCATCTGTATATAAGATCACGCCAAAGAAATCGGCTACACCATCCCTTGACCTATATTCTTCTACTAGCGAATTAAAGCTATCCAACTTAACTCTCTCTTGTCATAACGCTTTGGCTTTGCGGCGCACCGGAGCGCTAGCGAAGGTGCGTCCGATAACAACCACTTGCTAGATTTCAATTTTCTAATATCTCGCATTCTTCATGCCCCCACATTTTCCAAATATGAGAGTAGTAACAAGCTTGTTTTTCCTTTGCCCTTTTCCATGGTGCTTTCAGACAATGTTGGTTCACTGTGTAACCATTCTTCTCATTTTTACAATATTCGTAAAGGCGACAAGCCTGTCCTCTTCCTTCTAGCATCTCAGAAATGGACGCAATTGCAGGATACATCAGGTGCGTATGCGAGTTTTCTGAGCCTGATTGAACCCACACTTGATTATGTTTATTAATTGAAGGTGGAAATCCTACTTCACTAATGATAGAAAAGAATCTATTTCTCGCACTACCGTCAGTGCTTTCGAACAATATAGACGATATGGATTGACCATTTTTTCTGATGTCAACCCCCGCTCCAACTGCTCTAGAGCCCCAACGCTCATTACAAAATGGCTCAGCTGTAAAAAGGTCATTAAGCTGATCTTGAGCTTCTCGACCAACATGTTCAAAGTGCTCGATAGACGTCTGTCCCTCATATGAAAATCTCTCCATCACGAACTTATAGTAGTCGTTAGGAGCAATGTACCTCGCTCTTTCCGAATTTAATTTTTTTGCAGCCTCAACGAATATCTCAGCAGGATTGAGGAACATCAGGGAAGCTTCACAAATTTCCAAAACTGCGAGTGCGCCCACTTCGATATCCGGACATAGATGGTCTACGACTAGTTGGGCTGAATCGTAAGGGAAGCTTTTTATCTGCGTCTTCCCATAAATTTCGCATTCAATAATGTGAGCCATGCTTTCCAGTATCGCAATGGAACCAAAATGGAAGGTTTGGCTGCCCCCATACTCAATTTCTGTATAGAAAATTGGGTCTACCACATGCTCAACGTACTCACGGTGCTCCGAGAGCGAGGTAATCACAACGCTATCATTGTGCGTCATGTACTTGTCTGCACCGTCTCCCGCATAGATTGAAAACAGATCAGAATTTGCATTAACCGAATCAGACCGTTGACTCGCCATAACAGGCACAGTCAAAGATCTGGAACTGCGTACTAACTTACTGAAACATTTCAGTTGATCGACGTATCTGCAGATATTTGCCAATCCATAGGTAGTACTTACATCCTGCAAGAAGTGCACTAACTCATGAACAAGTGTCCTTTCATGAGGAGCATTGACCAGTTCATTGATTGGCTGATCAGTATCCACGTACAACCAAAAGGCTGCGGGTATGTAATATCCGTTGCATTGATAAACTTTCATTGAAATCTAACAGTGAGTGGACTGCGCGTCCTGATATTGGAAAAAACTACGTGCGCGTTCAACAATGTTATCCAGCACGTTCTTGCTCCCCTAACCTATTGAACTTGCAGTAACTTAAGCATAGCTCGGCCACCTATGCAGAATTCGCGAGCTTGCGCGTTTTGCCGGAGCCAAAAATACTGTATGCATACCCATATCATGAGGGAGCTGCATATGGATACGCACAACAGACCGCCAAAGCTGATGGACCGGGTGAAGGCTACCATGTGCCTAAAGCGGTACAGTCCACGCACCGAGAAAACCTACGGCTACAGGATACGCTACTTCATTCGCTTCCATGGCGTGCGGCATCCTGCCAGCATGGGAAGCTCCGAGGTACGTGCCTTCCTGGAACACCTTGCGGTGGAACGCCATGTAGCAGCCGCCACGCAGAACCAAGCGCTGAATGCTATCGTATTCCTCTAGCGCCATGTCCTCGAGCAGCCCTTGGGAGACATCGGTGAATTCTCTTGCGCCAAGCGCCCACGTCGACTGCCAGTGGTGCTAGCACACGAGGAAGTGAAGCGCGTGCTGAGCCAACTGTCTGGTTCCATGTATCTGATGGATACATTGATGTACGGCTCAGGGCTGCGGCTCATCGAAACATGCCGCCTACTTGTCAGAGATATCGACTTCGAACGTCAGATTATTACGGTGAGAGCTGGCAAAGGTGACAAAGACAGAACCACCCTGCTCCCTGCGCCCAGCTTTCCCTACTTGCAGCATCAAATCTCCACGGCCAAACAGCAACTTGAATATCGCGTTGATCATGGCAGCGTACCGGTGACGCTAACCCATGCGCTGGATCGCAAGTACCCCAATGCGGGCATCTCCTTGGCTTGGCAGTGGCTCTTTCCTGCCACCCGTCCCTGCTGCGATATGGATGGCAAGGTGGTACTCCACCACATCCACCCATCGGCAGTGCAAAGAGCCGTCAGACATGCCATGCGAGCAGCATCGTTGCCACGCCCCGGCTCCTGCCACACCCTACGACACAGCTTCGCCACTCAGTTGCTGAGCCAGGGAACCGATATCCGCACCGTTCTGGAATTGCTGGGGCACAAGAGTGTGGAAACCACACAAATCTATACGCATGTACTGGGCAAGGGCTTTGCCGGCGTGCGCAGCCCTCTCGAATAAGGGAACATCGAGGCGTTCAGGCACGCTACCGCCAGAGGATGCCGCTGATCAGCCCCCTTCCCTGGCGATCACAGACCGCCGGCATGTCTTCATCGGATGGCGTTGAAATCCGATTTTGAGCCGCTTATTTAATTTGGCTTGCTATACGAGTCATCAGCTTGCGTAGTCGAATCTTGAGCAAAAACCGCGCGATGCAGGTACCCCGCCCTACACCACATCCTGCACCTCCCGGCACTTGGGATAGGTCGCGCAGCCCCAGAATCGGTTGCCGGCGTTCGCGCCGCGTTTGGATGTGCGCAGTACCATGCTGCTTCCGCACTTCGGGCAGGTTCGCTCGGAGCCGGACTCGAAGCGGGCTCTGAGCTGCTTGACGTGCTGGCGGTGCGTTTCCCGATTAGGCGCAAGCCGGCCGGTTTCGATTCTTTCCAGCGCTTCCTGAACCTGAAAGTCGTTCAGCACAGGCTCACGGAATGACTTGATGTAGCGCACGTAGCCGCCACCGATGGTGACGTTATCCGGCATCCGGGTCTTGAACACGGCGCTGCCCGAGAAGACCACCACGGAGTGAATGGCTTCCAGGGGTACGTCGAGCAGGGCTTCCAGCGCTTTCAGGTGCTTATAGTTCTGGCGCAGCGGGTTCTGGAACTTGAAGGTCTTACGGTAGAGCTTCTGGGTCCACTGGGCTTGCTTCTCGCTGCCGAAGATCCAGCCAGCCATGTGCTTGGTTTCGATGACGAAGATGCCGTAGCGGGAGACCAGTATGTGGTCGATCTGGGTGGTGCCATCGGGCGTGACAAGCGTGACGTTGTGGACGCTGCGGTACTCCTCCGCCGGCAGCCGCAGCCTGGCGATCAGCTTGACGTAGGCTTCGCCGATCAGTCCCTTGAACCAGCGAGACTTGAGAAGGCCAAGCAGCATGGCGATGAGAAACACCCACCCTAGCGGCTTTGCGGCGTCAAAGAAGAACGAGTAAACCAAGATCTCATCTCGCTACAGGATTCGGTACGAAGCATTTGCGTCTAACGGCTTAGCCCAACGCTAACCCCTGAAGCCGTGTAAATCTACGTAACGAGCCTGGATTTTGACCTTGGTCGTGTGATTGCCGTTATCGTCTTACAGTTTGTAAGTAATGACTTACGTGATAGCGTTCTTTTACGGCTCCTGCTTCCACTGGTACATGATGAAATCGCTCGGCCCTTCCGTATAGCGGTCATAGAAGGCACGGCCCCGCTCATTGAAGTGCTGGGTGATCCATCGAATGGTCGGCCATCCTCGGGCTTCGGCGAGTTCCCTCAGGGCCGCGAACAGCGCATCGGCCGCGCCGCTGCCTCGCGCCTCGGGGTCGACAAACATGTCATCGAGAAAGCCGACCTCGCACCCGCCCAGCGGCCTGGGGCAGGCGCGCACATGAACGAACCCCACCGCTTTGCCGCCCTCCTCCCTGGCCAGGAGGCCATCGAGCACATGGTCGGGGTCCAGCAGCCAGCTCCAGACGGTATCGGCCGTGGTGTCGTGCATCGGTACGCCATAGAACTCGGCATAGCCGTCGAACAGTTTTCGCCATTCGGCCTTGTCGCTCTCGGTCACGAAGCCCGTCTGGAAGGTCGCCATGGTTTTTCCTTTCTTGTTGTTGGGGGCAATAGCTCGCCGGCGTTCAGTGCTCAGCAAAGCGATACGTTACTTCGCTGAAACTATCAGTGGGGAAGGTAAACAGGAAGCGCAGCGGTGTGTGCCCGGTATTGATCGTCTCGTGTCAGGCCAGCGGCGGAATGAAAATGGACTGCCCCGCGTACAATCGGTGGGAAGCGCTCTCGATCACGATACGCCCTTCACCGCTCAGCACATGGTAAGTCTCGGCAGGGTCGTGCTGATGCAGGGGCAAGGCGCCGTGAGGGGCGATCTCGGCCAGGCCCATGCTCATCACCCCCGTGGGCGTCCTCTCGGCAGAAAAGATGAGCTTCCACCGCACCTTGGTGCAGGCGGCAAACTCAGGGTCGTCCCACGTTTCCCACGCTAGATCGCTGACATCGACACTTGAAGGCTTCACGGCACCACCCGCTCATGAACACGTGGCGTTCTCAGGAAGGTAGATGAGTCGAGACGACTTGTCCGGCATGATGCGCCGGAAAGCACTCGCGCTTGACCGGCTCGGGGAATCCCAACGTGCGCGCTGCAGGCAGTAGCGTTCCGTCCACGAAGCTGTCGAAGTCTTCTGAAGTGCGCCAGACGTCCATGATGCGCCATCCACCGGTAACGGGACCGCATGCGTGGTAGAGAATACCCGCTGGTGTGCCTTTCGATGCCAGTTTCACCCCGAGCGCCTCATAGGATTGCTCGGTAACACCGGTGAACTCGAGTAGTGTGACGACTGACATACCGTGCTCCGTAATGTTTAGCCATGAACGCTCAATGATTGACTCTGTCAGGCACGCTCTAATCGATTAACCTGGGAAGCCCGCCAGATCACCAGCGCGCGACCCAGGAACACGCCGCTGAACAGCCCGTAGAACAGGCTGACCGTGGCCGTGAACATCGACGTATCGGCCATGGGGAGCTGACGGGCGCGAATGACTTCCACGGTGTACTTGGCGAAGAAGATGGCCAGCATGATAACGAGCGGCTGCCAGCTACCAGGCAGGTGGAAAGTCTGTTGCGCGGGAGAGTAGCGCACCCCTCTGGGAACCATCAGCTTGAGATGAAGCAGTACCGAGCAGGCAACGCCGAGCGCCCAGAGGGCCAGACCGGCGGGATCGGTGCCGAAAGCGGAAACGACACCATAGAGAGCCAATAGGATAAAGACTGCCGGAAGGATGGCGATACTGTGTCGGCTGGCGGTGCGGTCTTTACTCTGCCGGTAGCCGGTGACCAACAGAACGATAAAGAGCAGGAATACCCAACGCGGGGTGTTTCTTATTATCTCGATCAGCATGGCCGCTTCCCTGGCGTTAGTTTTCGCTCCAGCTTAGCGTGTCTACACCAAGCCCTCCAGTCAGTGCTTACTTACCTGCCGTGGGTTGCGGTAGCGCCGCTTGGCACAAGCTCGGAGAACGAGGGGGTGATGTGAGAGTGTTGTCCGCAATTTGGAGGCAATAAACGGATAGTCACCCCTCGGCGAGGCCCGTATTTTATTATCGTCAGTCATCCACGTCCGAGGGCGCTATGAAAATCAGCCAAGAAGAAACGCTTTCCACTATGCAAATGCTCGAAAGAATGTTTCAAGTGGAGATGGCTTTTATGGAATCGGAGCCAAAAGACTTTCGCCTATTAGCGGATGCTTTCCATCCCGATGTTGTTGTCCACGAGCCGACATCACTCCCGTACTCAGGCGACTGGAAAGGTTTGCAAGGTATCGCCGAGTTGATCCAGCAAATGAGCAATGTATTTAGCAACTTTTCGGTGGAGGACCTGAGTTGTGCCGGTTCCCCAACCAAGCTGTATGTCTCTTGCACTTTGCATATGAGAGCCCGAGCGAGTGGGATATCAATCACTCAGCCATTTTCAGAAATACTGAGATTTGATAACGGGTTATTGATTGAAGGTACGCCCTTCTATTTCGATACGGCGGAAATCGATACCATTCTGAATAAGCGCCCCTGAGGGTGGAAGCCGGGTGCTCGGAAGAGAAGCGCTCTTGTCTGGGAGAGGCAAGCCCTTCCCGTCAGTGCTTATTTACTTGGCTTACGCTGCTGGATACCAACCACATGACAGGCAAAGACCACGGCGTGGCCCCACGGCCTCTGTGCCCTTCCAAGGCCCCGCAATAAAATGCTCAAGATTGGTAAGGGCAAGCCGATAAACTTTATACCAGGCCAAATGCAACTTAATGCTACCAAATACACGCTTAGCTTATCTGAGCGGCGGCAATACCAGCAATGCCTAATGGATGCAGAGGCGCTTTGGCACCATGAAGCCTGCCGAGCCAACGTGATTAAAGCCGAGCGCAAGCGCGCTGTGGAGAATCATAGCGTTGATGCGCCAGTGGAGGTGACACCATGAACTGGACCAAACTCCCTGACAACTGGTGGTGCAACGAGTTCGGCGACCAGATCCACCGCTACGAGATCCTGGACGACGAGGATCGATGCCTGACCGAGTACCACCTCCACCGTGCAGGGGAGCGTCTGCCTTGGAGTGGCAAAACCCACACGCTGGCCGAAGCTCAGCGTCAACTGGAGCACAGCCGGGCGCTGAAGACTTGAGGATCAGCGTTTACCCTGGTTCACGGCACCCGGTAGCACAGCTCCGCGAAGCCCGTGCCCACCTGCCGAACGGAGACCAGCTCCAGCGGCGGGTTGGTGATGCGGCGTGGAAGCAGTGGCTTTCCGCTGCCCAGAGTGACCGAGCCCACTTGCACAAGAATTTCATCCAGCAAGCCGGCATCATGGAATTGGCCGGCCAGATCGCCACCACCAACGATCCAGATATTCTTTCCGCCTGCCGCTTTCTCCATCTCAACATGAATGGGCGCGACGCTGCCCTGCACGAAGCGGATGTCCTCGCCTTCGATGCCCGGCAGCTTACGGGTCGAAAATACCCAGGCGGGCTGTGTGTACGGCCATGCCGAGCCGGTTTCCTCGGCGACTTTTTCGGAATGGCGCAGCATCCATTCATAGGTGTTGGTGCCCATGGCCAGCGCCCCAACCTCTGCAAAGAAGGCGGAGTAGCTCGTATCGTTGATGTCTCCCAGTGAAAAGAGCCAGTCCAGGGAGTCATCCTCGGTAGCGATAAAGCCGTCGAGGCTCGTGGCCGTGTAGTATTGCGTCTTCATTTCGCCTGTTCCTCCAGTCGGCACTTACTCACCCGGCACCCCAGCCATTACCGGTCATGCATGCCTTTACCAGCCAGTATTTTCGGTATGCACTTCTCGATTCTTGATGCTCGGGTGCTGGACTGCTTGGCGCCGGAAAAGTAAAGTACGTACCCGCGTTGCCGCCCGGGTGTAAGCGCTTCGAAAGCGGCTTTCAAGGAATGGTTTCCCTCCAGCATAACCTGTAGTTCTTCCGGGTATTCCAGCTCATGCTTTTCCGCGAACTCCACCTTTGAGCCGGCTTTCTCCAGCTCTATGGCTTCTTGAATATAAGCATTTATCGTGCTTTCACCCTCATCGATTTCTCGCGCCTGGGTAAAGCGAATCTGGCGCATCGCTTGTGAGTGTTCTCCCGGTGCGACGAGGATTCGCTGGGTATCCTTCAGCAGGCTTCCTTTGAAAAATCCAATGGCACAATAGGCTTTCATTCCGAAGATCAGAGCGACGTTGTTATTCTGAAACGAATAGCAAAGCTTTCCCCACTTGACGTCTTCGCTCAAATCGCAATCAAGCAGTATGGCTCGCAGTTTCTGTCTTTCTGCCTGCCACTCAGCCTTGTTCAAGAGCACTTCGACTTTTGGATTTGTTGTTTTCATTGCCTTTCTTCTCTTGGTCCTAAATGAGCGCCCCACCCAGTCAGTGCTTACTTACCCAGCAGACCTTACCTGGCGTAGTTATTGAAAACTACATCACTTATTGGCTGGGTGATTCACACCATCCCTTAGGGGTATGTTGGATAATTTCAATGGATTGATTCCCTCCAGACACGCCACGTTGAAGCCATACTGGGCCGGATTGGATCTGCGCTGATGGTGGGTATAGATGCCACAGTTTCCACAGAAATAGTGCTTGGCCGTCTTCGTATTGAATTGATAAAGCCTGAGATGATCTTGCCCGCGAACGACCGTGATGCCTTCCAGAGGTACTGAAGCGACTATCGCGCCTCGCCGCCTACACAGGGAACAGTCGCAACGCCGTAAATCGACGAGCCCCTCGGGCAGGTCGAGATCGAGTACGACCGAACCACAGTGACAGGTGGCCCTGTGTTTCTTCTCGATCGGAACGCCATCGACGGCTCTAACGTTAAGCGACATGACCTCCTCCCAAGGCTCCTATCTACACCACTCCAACCCTTCATAGGGTCTTTCTCTCAATTCCGCCAGTCGGCTTTCGAGGTCGCCGGAATGAAGCTCGAGCTTGTGGCCGTCCGGATCGAGAAAGTACAGGGATTTACCTTCAACGAGATGCTTCATTTTCGATTGGGCGTATCACCTGGCAGGGATTGCCGGCGGCGAATACATCCTCGGGTATGTCCTTGGTGACGACGCTGCCGGCGCCGATGACCGAGCGGGCACCGATGCGCACACCGGGGCAGAGAATCGCCCCGCCACCAATCCAGACGTCGTCGCCGATGGTGATGGGCTTGGCGGCTTCCAGGCCGCTGCGGCGCTGCTCGGCGTCGAGCGGGTGGGTGGCGGTATACACCTGCACGCCGGGGCCGAACAGCACGTGGTTGCCGATAGTGACCTGGGCCACGTCGAGTATCACGCAGTTGAAGTTCATGAAGACCCGCTCGCCCAACATGATGTTGCCGCCGTAGTCGCAATGGAAAGGTGGCTCGATGAAGGTGCCCTTGCCCATGGCACCGAACAGCTCGCCAAGCAACCGTTTGCGCTCCTGGCCCTGGTCGTCGCTCGAGTCGTTGAAGGCTTTCGTCAGGAGACGGGCACGTCGCCGTTCGCTTAGCAACTGGGAGTCGCGCGGGTCGTAGAGCTCGCCGGCCAGCATCTTTTCCTTTTCTGTCACGTTCCCTCCTGAAATGCGTTCAGCCAACGAACAACCGCCACGCCAGCGGCAGGAAAAGCGCCGTGAACACGCCCGTCAGGCTCATGCCGAGCGAGGCGAAGGCGCCGGCCGTGGGGCCGAGTTCAAAGGCGCGCACGATGCCGATGGCGTGGCCGTTCACGCCCAGGGCGAAGCCGAGGATGCGCCTGTCGCTGACCTTGAGCAGGCGGGCCAGCAGCGAGACGAAGATGGTCGTCAGCACACCGGTAATGAGCAGCCCGCCCAGCATCAGCGAGAGCGAGCCGCCAATCTGCTCCAGGATGCCCATGGCCAGGGGTGCAGTAACCGACTTCGGCGCCAGCGAGGCCAGTACCATGGGGGGCGCGCCCAGCAGCCAGGCGATGAGCACGGCATAGAATGCCGCCAGCGCGGCGGCAAGCGGCAGGCAACACAGGATGGGCTTCCACAGGGCAAAGATGTGTTGCCGCTGTTGATAGAGCGGCACCGCCAATGCCACCGTGGCGGGGCCCAGCAATAGCGTCAGCCAGGCCACGTTACGCTGGTAGTCGGGGTAGTCGAAGCGCAGCAGCCACAGGCTTGCTGCTGTCAGCACGGCACCGATCAGCACCGCCGGACACCAGCTTGGCCGGCCCATGCGCTCGAAGAGATAAATGCCGCCAAGATAGGCCGACAAGGTCAGCGCGATGGCAAGTATCGGTGTCTCGATCAGCGAAGCGTGCAGCTCGCTCATGGCCGGTTCTCCCGCTCGTCGGCGTTGGCGGCGTCTTCGGGCATGAAGCGTCGCATCAGCCACAGCGTGGTCAGCACGCTGAGGAAGGTGCCCACGCCAAGCGCGACCATGATCGCGATCCAATGGCCCTCGAACTCGTCCACCACGAAGAACACGCCCACTACCCCGGGCATGATCAGCATGGCGAGCAGCGGGATCAACGCCTGGCTCGCCGTGGCCACGTTTTCGTTCAGGCGCCGCTTCACCAACAGCCAGGCCAGCAGCAACAACAGCCCCGCCATGGCATGGGATACCGGCAGCGATAGCAGCTCGACGACGATCTGGCCGAGCAGTTGGAACCCCAGCAGCCAAAGAAAACCACGCAGCAGCTTCATGCCATCTCCGCCAAGCAACGATCAGTGAAAATCCTGCTGCCACGTGCCGAAAGGCAGCGAAGCCATTAACGGCATCGCCAATAAGGTTAACACGCTATCGTTCCAGCGTGAGCGGGCCGTCAGCGGACGGTTTGCGCCTTCACCAAACGTATCGTTCGAGAGCCGACCCCGTAAGCGCTCACCTACCTGCCGGCCCCCACGGCATGGGCAAGCAGCATGAAAAAACTCATGCGTCGGCATGAGGCTTGCTCTGCGGTACCGCGCTGGTGGCGAACAGCCAGACCGGTAACTGGGCCTGCTTCAACCACGGCAGCCTCGCCAGCAGGGCAATGAGCGCCAGCGCAAAGCCGAGCCGCGCCCACAGCAGGCCGGAGAGATCCGCCCCGATCAGCAGGATCAGCAGCGTGTCTTCAATCAGGCTATGGCAGAGCCCGAGAAAGCAGAGCGTCAGCACGATGTCCCGTGGCGTCAGACTTCCCGAGCGGGCCTCGCGCAGCAGCAGGCCGGCACCGAAGGTAAGCCCCAGGGTGATACCGATCACGGTGATGTTGGCACCTGCCGGGCCGATGCCCAGCAGCCGCAACAGCGGGTAAAGCAGTTTGTGAATCAGCCGTTCGATGCCCAGCCAGCGCAGCAATCTCAGGAAGGCCATCAGCGCCAGGATGACCACGAAGATGGTCGCGAGCGTGGTGGCTTGGTCCTGAAGCCAGGTCGCCAGCGTCGCATCCCGCGGCGTCGGCCGCCATACCACATGGTTGGCGTGTTGCAGCCAGTCGCCCAGCGAATAGCTAAGGTGCAGCAGCCAGCCCAGCAGCCAGGCACCGCCCACGCGAAGCAGCAGCGTCAGCCACCAGGGCACGCCGGCCATGCGCGCCACCGCCCCTTCTATCGGCAGTGAGTGACCCACGGCCATCAAGGCGCCCAGTACCGTGACCTGGGCCACGGTCAATGGCGTGTCCCGCGTGACTTCGAAAAAGATGACCAGGCCGGTATAAATGTTGGTCAACAGCGTGGCGGCCCACACCACACTCAGCGGCTCGGGCAGGCCCAGCGGCGACATCAGCGGCGAGAGCCAATGGCCGAGTTGCTCGGTCATGCCCAGCATCTCCAGCGCCTTCACGACCAGCAGCGCCGGCACCATCACCTTGAGTAGAGTCAGGTAGACCGCCCAGGACTCGAGGAGCAGTTGCCGCGCCGTCTCGAGAAGGCGGGCTGGAAATCGATATGTCATGTATGCCGTGTTCCGTCGTTATGCAGCCAATCGCCTACTTTACTCGTGTCCGGCTCATGGCGCTGGCGTCCATGCGCGAGAATCCGATTCGAGTTTCATCCGGCCATCGTTCGGCCCGAGTGAGGCAAACCAACTAAGCTCTGGTTACCACCACCTGCAAGGATGCCCCTGTCGCCAATGACTCGACGTCATTTGACCTTCGCCAAGGACTGGCTCGACCGCTTGAACCATTCGCGTCATGCCCTGACATTGCTGTTCGCGCTGTCGATGCTGGAAACCCTGCTGATCCCGATTCCCATCGAGGTCATCCTGATCCCGTGGATGCTCTGCCATCCCGAGCGCAAGTGGACGATCGCCGCCGTGGCGCTGGCCGGCAACCTGACCGCCGCCACCCTGGGCTACCTTCTCGGCGCTTTCGTCATGGAGCAGTGGGGAGAACCCTTGATCAGCTTCTTCGGTGATCAGGACAGCTACGAGGCGTTTCGCTCGCGACTGCAGGAAGAGGGGTTCATGGCGGTGCTGACTATCGGCTTGGTGCCCCTGCCATTCCAGATTGCCATGCTGGGCGCCGGGGCGAGCGGCTACCCTTACCCCCTATTCATGCTCGCGGCGCTGCTCGGCCGGGGTGTCCGCTACTTCGGCCTGGCGATACTGGTGGCTGTTACCGGCAATATCGCGCTGAGCCTGTGGCAGCGCCATTCCCGTGCCCTGGGTGTGCTGGGCCTGGCGCTGTTCGGGCTATGGGTGTGGTACGAAGTCGCGGGCTGAAAGCGCTTAATCGTCGCTCGGCCCGACCCAGGCGAAGGGGTTATGAGCCACTTCCCAGAGATAGCCATCCGGGTCGGCGAAGTAACCTGAATAGCCTCCCCAGAAGACCTTCTGCCCGGGCTTGACCAACTTGGCCCCGGCCGCGACCGCCTGCTCCAGGAGCTCGTCGACTTCAGCCTCGGAAGCCAGGTTGTGCGCCAGGGCGACGCCGGTGAAGCCGCTGCCCTCGGGGGAAACGCCCGCGTCCTCTGCCAATGCCTCACGGCCGTAGAGCCCCAGCCAGGTACCGTTGAGGGTAAAGAAGGCCACTTCCGGAGGCGACTCCATCCTGGGCAGGCCCAGCCCCTCTTCGTAGAAGCGAATCGACGCCGCAAGGTCGCGGACGCCGAGCGTGATCATGCTGATCCTTGGTTTCATGAGACTTCTCCAGGTAGCGCGGCTGGCAGCGTCGGCGTTTGATACGGGCCAGTCAGTCTACGCTGGCCATGGCGCCTTGCTGCCACTGCGCACGGCTCATGCGATACAGGCGCACCGGTCGCTTCTGAAACTCCAGTGACTCGAAGCGAACGAATCCCACCTTTTCCGCCACCCGTAGTGACGCCTCATGCTCCGGCTCGACAATCACGACGACCGAATCGAAGCGTCTTTCCATGAAGGCATGGGCCAATACGGCGGTGGCAGCCTCGGTCGCCAGCCCTTGCCCCCAGTGATGCCGGGCGAGCCGGTAGCCCAGGTTCAGCTCCGTGACCCCATTGACCCTCTCGGGGGACACACCGCAGAAACCCATGAATTCGCCGCTGTCCCTGTCCACCAGCGCCAACGGCCCCGTGCGATGCTTGATGTAGCAGTCATAACACCAGTCGAGAAAAATGCGGGTCGCCATTTCATCGCAGACCCCACGCAACGAATGGCGCATCACTTCCGGATCGGCGAGTAGCTCGGTCAGCGCCGGTAGATCGCCGGTCGCCATCGGGCGCAAGCGTAGGCGCGGCGTTTCCAGTTCAAACATCTTCGCTCCCTGACGTCATTTATCCGTGGGGTCGGCGCTGACCGACACCTCACTCAGCGGCACGGCGAAATCGAAGTGCAATACGTCCTCTCGAGCGCCGAGCTTGGAGTAGAGCTCGATCGCCGGCGCATCACCCAGATCCGCCTGTACGTAAATCACATAGGCACCGCGCTGAGCTGCCATAGTCTTCAATCGCTCGATCAGCGCCGTGGCAATCCCTCTGCGGCGATACGCTTGTGCCACAGCAAGATCGTAGATATAGATCTCGCTTCGCTCCTGCTCAAATTTCTGCAGCTCGTAGGCGGCAAGACCTCCCACTACATCATCGCCACGGCAAGCTGCCAGTGCGATGAAAGTATCGCTTCCCAGCAGGCGTTCCAGATAGGCGCACCCGGGTCGAGCCGCACCGTAAGTTTCCGGTTCGTTGAATGCCTCGCCGAACAGGGTCGACATGGCCTGCAGCAGGCCCGCATCACCGGTCGTCAGCGGCTTGATCTCGAATGTCGCTCTCTTCATCACTGATTCCGAAATGTCAGCAATTGTAAATGTAGCCCGTTGCCCCGAGCTGTGGCCAGAAAACATCGCCGCCGAGGGCCATAAAAAAGCCGATGCACGTAAAGTGCCCGGCTTTATATGCGTGATGTCTCGTGCCACTAGACCTCGGCCCGCTCCGGCTCGGTTGCTGACCGGCTAGTTACCGTACTTCCGGAGGGGACAACGACCGTTTCCAATACGGCGCAATATGAAGTTCAAACCCTGCGAGTTGCAGTCTCTTTCATCAACGAATGCTGTCTGAGAAGCTCGAACTCCTCTTCACTGACGGCATTGCGCTCGGCATCGAGAATGTGTCCGCCGATGGCAGCGATCGCCTGGGTGATCTGGATAAGCGTCTCGGGGTTGCGCGCCACGCTGCGCTTGCTGACGAAGTGGATCAGGATGGAGACGCCCTGCACGATGGGCTGGTCATCGCCCTCATGCAGGGGCGGCAGTGTGCCGGGCGGTGACGAGTTGGCGATGGTGAGCTTGTAACCGGCGAGAGGATCGCGAATGGTATAGACACCAAGCTTGGCATCGTATTGAGCGTTGTGTTCCTTCAGCAGGCGGGCGAGGCGACGGTTGGTGTCGAGCCCCGGCCAGTCGAGGATGACGAACAGGCACTGCTTGATATCCTTGCCCGAGGCGACCTGGAAGCGATGCATCGGCTCAGGCCGGGCACCGGCATCCGGCACGGGAACCGCCTCCGGCACCTCCACCTGCGCTGCCTCTACCTGGGTAATCTCTGCCACGCGGCGCGTTGCCAGGGGGGCTTCCTCCAGCTCGCTGCGAGCGCTACGGCCCTTGACGAAGGCTACCAGGCACACCAGCGCCAACAGCAGCGCGATACCCGCTACGATCAGTACCCCTACGACCGGATCCATCCTGCGCACCTCACCTGCATGGTCCACGAGGCTCGCCCGCGCCGACATCACGCGTTTCATTCTGGCAAAAGCCGTGCAGCCATTGTTATTTTCGAGAAGAGTACGCCGTTACGCTGCGGTTTGCTTAACGGCCTCTCAACGTTGGCCGCGTTACGCCAGCGTGCAGCCGATGAGGGTGTCAGCCCGATCGCAAGCGTTGCGTTGAAGCATTCGAATGGCAGCGCGCGCGGGGAGACACCATGCTAGGAGTAACAACCGCCACAGAGGAGCCCCGCCATCCTAAGTGACACTGGCCGCCAGTAAGCCGGACTGTCATGCATGGAATGATATGAAGGCCAGTGTTGTTGGTGCCGTCAACTCAGGAGCGCTGCCCCGATGGTACGACTCGACAAGAAAGCCAAGCGGCTTTATGTACTGGATACCAACGTCCTGCTGCATGACCCCGCTGCCCTGTATCAGTTCGAGGAGCATGAAGTGGTCATCCCCATGACCGTGCTCGAGGAACTCGACAAGCTCAAGAACGGCCTGCGCGAGATCGCTCGCACCGCCCGCCAGGTCAGCCGTACCCTCTCCGACCTGACCAACCAGGTCACCTTCGATGAAATTCAGCGAGGCATACCGATCCCCCGCGCCGGCGGCACAACGCTCGGCAAACTCCGGTTCCTCTGCTACCCGGAACTCAAGCCGCTAGAACACCTCGAGGAGAGCCCTGACAACATTCTGCTGGCGGAAACCTGCCGGCTACGCGACGAACGCCCGGATGCCTCGGTCGTGCTCGTCAGCAAGGACATCAACCTCCGGGTCAAGGCCGCCGCCTTGCACGTGCCGGTGGAGGATTACCTGACCGACCGTGCCTTCAGCGACAGCGACGTCATGCTCGAGGGGGTACGCATCTATCCTGATGCGGAGAGCGGCAGCGGCCCCTGGGGCCGGATGGAGGTCAACGTCGATGTGGAGCGGGTCGACGGCCACACTTTCTA
Organism: Billgrantia hypersalina; assembly: GCF_052584175.1. NCBI lineage: Bacteria > Pseudomonadati > Pseudomonadota > Gammaproteobacteria > Oceanospirillales > Halomonadaceae > Billgrantia > Billgrantia hypersalina. The sequence goes on along the minus strand of NZ_JBMIQI010000011.1, from coordinate 680,419 downwards.
CCGGCTGGAGGGCCAAATCCCCAACGACTGGCACCTGGGGATGCTGGTATCCGACAGCGAGAACGGTGCCAGCTTCGAGGCCATCGTTCGCGAGCTGAGCCCCAGCCACGCGCGCCTGCAGTTATTGACCAATTACCGCCACAAGGAGGGCGTCTGGGGCGTTCACGCCCACGACAGTCGCCAGAACTTCGCCCTCAACCTGCTGATGGACGACGACATCGACCTGGTCACCATCGCCGGCAGCGCCGGGACCGGCAAGACCTACATGACGCTGGCGGCAGCTTTTCAGCAGACCCTGGACACCAAGCGCTTCGAGCGCATCGTATTCACTCGGGCACCGATCTCGATGAGCGAGGATATCGGCTTTCTGCCCGGCACCGAAGAGGAAAAGATGTCGCCGTGGATGGGGGCATTCCACGACAACATGGACAACCTGCTGCGCGACGAACACGACGGCAGCACCAGCTGGAGCCAGGATGCCACGCGCACCCTGATCGGCTCCCGCGTGCAGATCCGCGCCCCCGGCTTCATGCGCGGGCGTACGCTCAACGACACCTTCCTGATCATCGACGAGGCGCAGAACTTCACGCCCAAGCAGCTCAAGACCCTGCTCACCCGGGCCGGGCGCAACACCAAGATCGTCTGCCTGGGCAACGTCGGCCAGATCGACACGCCCTACCTCACCGCCAACACCTGCGGCATGGCGGCGGTGGTGCAGCGTTTCAGCAATTGGCCCCACGCCGGCCACGTGACGCTGCGCAGCGTAGAACGTTCGCGCCTGGCGCTGGCGGGAGAGGAACTGATGTAATCTGAGGGAGAAGGGCCCGGCCGCCGCCGGGCCCACGCTTCGACCGGCCGGCGCAAGCCAGGCTTCGTTCGGAAAGCCTAGCCCAGCCAGAACCCCAGCAGCAGCAGCAGTGCCACGCCTACCATCAGCGGCACGGCCAGATGGGTGAAGACGCGCTCGTAGAGGGTCAGGTCGTCGAGCCAGGCGGTCGTGCGGCGTTCGCGTCGAACCAGGCCCGTCCGCAGCCTCTGCCCGTTGGCGGCCAGCAAGGCGCCCGCACTCGACAGCCCCGTCGCCAGCCCTCGTGCCACCGCCGCGTACACCCACCAGAGGTCCCCAGGGGGCACACGCGAGGCCAGCGGCGCCTCCCTCCTGCCGGCCTTGGTCATCAGCAGCACCAGGCCGGCCAGGATCAGACCCAGCCCTGCGGGCCAGAGCAGCCCAGGCAGCTCCTTCATCGGCGGCCACGGCACACGGGGCTCGCCGATGGGCAGCCATAGCGGCACCGCCGCCGCAGAAATAACGCAAAACAGCCAGGCCAGAAACATCGGTGAGCGCAGGGAGGTGGTGGATTCGCCACGCCCGCGCCACTGGCGCCACAGTGCGCGGGCCACCAGCAGGGTACTGCCGACTGCCGCCAGGCTGAGCCAGGTCACCAGCGTGGAGTGGCTACCTTCGTATAGCACCTCTTTCATGAACCCCTTGGCGACCAGCCCCGAGGCCAGCGCCCCGCCCAGCGAGAGCGCCGGTAGCACCAGCAGCGTCGCGATCAGCCATGCCGGCAGCCGCGGCGGATGCTCGCTGATCCCCACGCCGAGGAACAGGGCCCCCTTGGTCATGCCATGGTGGCCGGCAAACAGCGTGATCGGCGCCAGCAATGCCGGCCACAGCGCCGGCGACACCAGCCCCACGCCCACCAGGCTGGCCAGCATACCCAGCTGGCTGACGCTGGAATAGGCCAGCACCGCCTTGGGGTGACGCTGGGCCACCCCCAGCAGGGCCGCCAGGAAGGCCCCCGCCAGCCCTGTCACGATGATGGCCTCGCCGAGCCGGGCCAGGCCCGCCTCGGCACTCCCCAGCGGCAGGGTGTAGAGCCAGCCCAGCACGCCGGCCTTGACCATGGCTCCGCTCAGCACGGCGCTGGCAGGCGTGGGCGCCACCGGATGCGCCAACGGCAGCCAGACATGGAGGCCGATCACGCCCGCCTTGATGCCGAAACCCAGCCAGAGCAGGGTCGCCATCCATAGTCCCTGCTCCGCCTCGGCGATGGCGGCTCGCAGTTCGGTCAGGGTCGTTGCATCCCCGCTGCCCGCCGACCAGAGCAGGCCGGCGAGAATCAACGCCTCGCCGCAGAGCGCCATGACGATGTAGGCCAGGCCACCGAGTCTGGCATCGCGGTCGCCGCTGTGTACCACCAGGCCATAGGCGGCCAGGGTCATGGTGATGAAGCCCAGGTAGAAGCTGGGGATGTCTTCCGCCACGATCAGCAGCAGGTTACCGAACAGGGTCAACGACCACAGCTGCGTGAAACGCAGCAGGCGGCGGAAGGCATTTTCGTCCCCTGCTTCGGCGCTGCGCTGTTCGCCGGCCAGGTAGCCGCGGGCATAGCAGCCGGACAGGAACCACAGCAAGGCAATGAACAACAGCCAGGGCCGGCGCATCGCATCGAGCTGCCATAGGCCGCCCAGCATCCAGCTCTTCAGCACAAGCGTGAGTTCGCCGGGCCATAGCGCCAGGGCCAGCGCCGGCAACGGCGCCGAGAGCCACCAGGCGTCGAGCAGTGCCAAGCGCGGCCCCTGCCGGCGCAGGCCGCCCTGCTGCATGGCCAGCTTGAGCCCACCGAACAGCAGGGTCAGCAGCGGCCAGAGCAACGCCAGGAGAAGCAGCAGGCTCATGGCAGATACTCCCCGTTTGCCATGAAGGTCGCCAGGTCCAGCGGGCTGAAGGGAACGCCTGCCAGCAGGCCCACGAGAATGCTGAACAACGCCGTGGCAGCGGTAGGCAGCAGCAGCCAGGCACTGGTTTCGAAGCGCCCCAGGTTGCGTTCCTCGGGCCACTGGCCGCGGCCATGCGCGGGACCCTGGCGGAACCACAGGCGATGCAGGATGGGCAGGAAATAGGCGGCATTGAGCAGGCTGCTGGTGACCAGCACGGCGATGGCCCACGGCATGCCGGCCTGCACGGCTCCCATCCCCAGGTACCACTTGCTGATGAAGCCGGCTACCGGAGGCAAGCCGATCATGCCCAGCGCACCTACGGTAAAGGCCATGCTGGTCATCGGCATGCGCCGCCCCGCCCCGTCGAGATCCTCGATGCGGTGGATGCCGAGTTCCTCGGCATAGTTGCCGGCACAGTAGAACAGCGTGACCTTCATCAGCCCCTGGTGCATCAGGTGGGAAAGTCCCGCGATGGTGCCGAAGGGCCCGAACAGGCTGATGCCGAGAACGATGTAGGACACCTGGCTGACCGTCGAGTAGGCCAGCCGCGGCTTGAGCTCCTGCTGCGACAGGGCGCGCACCGACCCGTACAGGATGGTGACGCTGGCGATGACACTGAGCAGGGTCAACATGCCCAGCTCGTGGACGAGCGATATGCCGTAGACGTCATACACCAGCCGTACGATGCCGAACGCCCCCGCCTTGACCACCGCTACCGCATGCAGCAACGCACTGACCGGCGCGGGAGCCACCATTGCCCGCGGCAGCCAGCCGTGCAGCGGCACCAGGGCGGCCTTGACTCCCAGGCCCAGGAGCAGCACCAGGAACAGCACGGTCAGCATGGGGTGGGCCTCGGGCCCCAGGTCGGCCAACCTCTCGCGCTGGCCGAAGGCAATGTCGCCCGCCAGCGAGTGCAGCGCCACCACGCCGAGCAGCAGCACGAGGCCACCGGTCAGGGTATAGCGCAGATAGATCTTGCCCGCCTCGAGCGCCTTGTCGTGTCCGCGGTGCACCACCAGCGGATAGGTGGAAAGCGTCAGCAGCTCGTAGAACAGCAGAAAGGTGAACAGGTTGCCGGCCAGGGCGATACCCACGGTGCTGGCCACGCACAGGCTGAAGAAGCCAAAGAAGCGCTTGCGGTTGGGTGAATCCTCGAGGTAACCGATGGCATAGACCGTGGTGGCCAGCCACAGCAGCGACGAGAGCCCGGCGAACATCAGTCCCATGGCATCGACCTGGAGCAGGAAGACGACCCCCTCCACCACGGTAAAGCCGAAGGAAAAATCGCGCCCCTGGTAGATCCCGACTACCAGCAGCGCCACCAGCAGCAGCTTGAGCACCGCGGCCGACAGGTTGACCACGGCACGCGCGCGCCAGGCGCGCTCCGGCAGCAGGAAGATCAGCGGGGCCACCAGTAGCGAGGCGGCCAGGGTGAAGACCGGGAGCCAGGCCTGACTCATGGCTCCTCCCCGGCAATGCGCAACAGGGCCAAGGGCCACTCCGCTGCCAACCCCAGCAACAGCGCCGCCAGCGCCAGCGTCAAGGCGACGGCATCCATGCTCCAAGGTACGGCGCGGAATTCATACTCGGGTGCATCTTCGATGAAGGAGTAGCGGAAGATGCGAAAGACATAGGCAGCGCTCAGCAGCGTACCGATGCCGAGTACCGCGATCCACGGCCAGTGGCCGCCGGTGAGCGCGGCATTGAGCAATAGCCACTTGGCGGTGAAGCCCATGCTCGGCGGCAGCCCCACCAGGCTGATCCCCGCCATGCCGAAGCTGAGCAGGGAAAGCGGGAAGCGGCGGCTGGCGCCGGCCAGCCCTTCCACCCGGGATTCGCCGGTGGCCAGGATCAGGTTGCCGGCGGCCAGGAACATGGCCGCCTTGGCCAGGGCATGGGCGGCCAACTGCAGCCAGGTGCCCTCCCAGGCCAGCCCGGCCACGGCGGGGTCCGTGCCCACCAGCAGCGGAAAGGCCAGCAGCAGGTAGCCCAGCTGCGAGACGGTGGACCAGGCCACCACCTCCTTGAGCTTGACCGCACGCCAGGCCATCACCCCACCCCAGATCACGGCGGCGCCGGCCATGCCGCCCACTGCCCAGGCCGCGATCGTCGCCCCGGGCAACAGCAACAGCCACAGCTGCAGGGCGATGAAGAACGACGCCTTGATCACCAGGCCGGCGTGCAGCGCACTGACCGGAATCCAGGCCGAGGCATGCACCGGGGCGAGCCAGGCATGCAGGGGAAAGGCGGCGGCCTTGAGCAGCAACCCGGCACTCAGCAGGGCCATGGCGACCCACAGCAGCGCACCGGGCTCGGCGACCCGAGCCAGTCCTGCCAGGTCCAGCCTTCCCCAGCCTCCCAGCAAAAGCGCAACGCCCAGCAGGAAGGCCAGGGAGCCCACCAGCGCCAGCAGCAAATAGCGCAGGCCGGCTACCAGCGCATCGTCCTTGCCCGGTAGCAGCATCAGCCCGACGGCGGTCAACCCCATCAGTTCGAGGCCGATGTAGAGCAATAGCAGGTCGGCCGCCAGCCAGATGAGCGACAGGCTGGACGTCAGCAGGCCCAGCAGCAGCCAGAACCAGGCCTGGCCGCGCGACGTGGCACCGGCATCCTCGCGCAGGTAGCGGGGCGCGTAGAGGGCACTGGCGAAGACGACCAGGTGCGTCATAAGGAGGAGGACGAGAACCAGCCCGTTGATGCGCCAGTGCAGGCGCAGGGCCCCCAGCTCGATTTCACCGCTTGAGCCTGCCGCACCGCCATACTCGCGAAACAGCCATGCCAAGGCCAGCAGAGGAAGAAGCCCACCCGCCGCCACGCTCATGCCACGTGCCGGACGCCCCAACCCAGCGAGCGCTCCCAGCAACAGCGGCAGACCGAGCACGCCCCATGCCGCCATCATGCCCTCGGCCGGAACCGCCAGCGATGGCAGCCCGAAATGCTCGATCATGTCGGGCGTCCGTCTTCGCCGAACGCAGCACCATGACTCGCTTGCAGCGCCTCGAGCCGCCGTATGAGCAGCGCCCCGAGTGCAGTGCCGATCAGAGCCACGACCAGTCCGGTGATGACCAGGCCATGGGCCGCAGGCTGCGCCCGAGACGCTGCCAGGGACATGAGCAAGAGAAAGATGCCCGTACCGATGACGTTGAAGGCCAGCAAGCGCCGCAACAGATGGCGATGCAGGGCAAAGGCCCATAGCCCAAGCACGAGAAGCCCCAGACCAGCCGGACGTAGCGAATCGGCGTTAGCTTCATCGAGTGCCGCCAGGGCGATGCCCAGCATGGCGAGGACCGCCAGCGAAGGGAGCAAACGCTCCAGAGCAAGCTGCCAGGTCAAGGGAACCGGATCGTGCCAATGCGCAAAAAAGCCGCGTGGTTTCCTGACGCTGGGCGTTACCCCCAGAGCATGAAACAGGAAGGCGCCGGTGAGCATGGCCCCCAGCACCAGCTCGATCAGTGCCAGCCAGAGGAAGTCCATCCACCACCAGGCGAACGCCACCGACAGCGCAAAAAGCACGAACCACGTGCAGGCGCGTAACAGGTGACGGCTGAAAAGAGCCAGCGCGCCCAGCAGCAGGAGCACAGCGGCCAGCAATGTCTCCTCGAGAGGCGGCATCGCAACCGCGCCTTAATGGTGGTTGCGGTTGACGACCTCTTCGATCATGGCCTCGAGTTCATCGCCCGGGCCTTGTTCCAGCATGTGCTGCGCTTCGTGATAGAGGCACAGGAATCGCTTGCACGAGGCGCAGAACACCTTGTCATCGGGGTTGTGTACCTTCGAAACGCGATAGAGATGGCTGCCGCAGCTGGGACAGGCCACCGGCAGACGCAGCTCCTCGGACATATCGGGCATCATCACGCTCTCCTTGTGCTGATTGACCAGGTTTCATTGAACACCTTGGGGCTCCTGCCGCCTGACTCAACCCTGACAGGCCAATGCAGGTCACCCTGTCTTAAGCCTGTCAGAGTCCGAGCATCTCTGCCACGTCGCAGGTCCCTAGGTCGCCACCTTGGGCAAAAGAAAGCCAACAAGACGGCAAGTTAGTTCTTAGAAATGAAAAAATATGGCGGGACTTGGAAAAAACACGCCTTAGGCAGCGAGAAGAAGCCCGATATTTAGCAGAATCAAGCTTGCCAACAGCGTCGCGACGTTGCCCCCCATCAGCGGCAGCAGCGGTGCCAGCTCGCCCTGCTCCACAACCGGCGACAACCGCCACAGGCCGCGCAGCAGCCAGGCCAGGGCCGGCAGCGCCAGCCACATCAGCCAAGCCGTGGCCGGTAGCGCTCCGGCCAGCCAGCCCAGGGGCACCACGCCGAAGGCCATGGCCAGCAGAATCGCCACCAGCCGCGCGGTACGCCGCGGGCCCAGGCGAATCGCCAAGTGATCGCGTCCTACCCGCCGGTCGGCTTCGATGTCGGGCAGTTGATTGATCAGCAGTAGCGCACTGACCAGGAGCGTAGGCACCAGCGCCGTCGCAAGGGCCGTCCCCGTCAACGTGCCGGCGAGTGCCCGATAGGCGCCCAGCACCATCAGCAGGCCGAAGCCCACGCCGGGTGCCAGCAGACAGAGCCAGGGGCGCCGGGTCAGCCAGCCGGTATAGGCGACCACCAGCCCGAGGCCCAGCAGGCCATAGACCAGCATGACCGGCCCCGTTCGCCACAGGAACCAGGCGCCGATCAGCACTACCCCCAGCAAGCAGGAAAGCGCCGCGGCGCGCACCGCGTCCGCGGCCTCGGGCCGCTCGGGCAAGGTACCGCTGCCACCCGAGAATGGCGTGCGTTCGGTCAGTTCGTCCAGGCCGGAACGAAAGTCGTGATGCTCGTTGAAAAGATTGACGGCCGCGTGGGCCAGCAGGGCCCCCAGCAACACCAGCAGCGCATCGAACAGCGCGACCGGGTAGCCATCGGCAAGCGCTGCGGTGATGGCAAGCCCCGCGCACAACGGCGCCAATACCAGGAAATTCGGCCGGCTGCTGCGCAGGCAGGCATGCAGCAGCGATGGTTCAGCAGTGGCATCACTCATGAGCCGTCATCCCAACCGGGCATTCAGCCAGGTGGCGATGTCACCCATCTGCTGAGGACACACGGCGTGCGCCATGGGATAGCTCTGGTAGCGAACCGGATAGCCCAGTTCCTGCAGGCGCTGGTAGGCCGCCTTGCCCAGCGATTCCGGCACGACCGGATCGAACGAACCGTGATGAATCTCGATCGGCAGGTCGCGGTTGGCTTCGGCGAGTGCAATGGTGTCGGCGGTGGCGAAATAAGTCGACATGGCCAGCAGCCCCCCCAATGGGGCATCGAAGGAGAGCGCAGCCTGGTAGGCCACCGCCCCGCCCTGGGAGAAACCGGCGAGGATGATGCGCCGGCTGTCGATGCCGTGCCCGATCTGTTCCTGCACCAGTTCCTGGATGCGCTCCGCGGAGGCCACCAACTGCCGGGTGTCGACACGACGGTCGAGACTCATCTCGTGGATGTCGTACCACGCCGGCATTACCATGCCGCCGTTGATGGTCACCGGCAGGCGGGGGGCATGGGGCAGTACGAAACGCACGTTCAGCCCCTGCTTGAGCGGCAGGGCCGGCACCAGGGGTTCGAAATCACGGCCATCGGCGCCCAGGCCGTGCAGGATGAAGACGCAGGCGTCGGCCGGACGGCCGCTCTTCGGCTCGATGATCAGTTCGCCGGGGTGGCTCATGGTACTGTTCCCTGAGGATCGAAAACCGTCACACTACCGCAAAGGCGTGTTCCCGGCGAGTCTGTCGGGAAGCACCTCAATGGGACGCGAGGGAATGGCCTTCGAGGAGGCGCTGTAAACCCATCCTTGGGCGCTACATTTGCCTTCCCTGGCAAATGACCTCCTCTCCAGCCATCCCCCGCGCCCAGGAAAGATGAGCTCAGAAAGGCCACACCAATGGAATCAATATCAGCGCCACCACGGCCGTCAGCACGTTGAGCAGCCCGCCGACGCGCAGGAAGTCGGCGAAGCGATAGCCACCAGGGCCATGCACCATGAGATTGGTCTGGTAACCGATGGGGGTGAGGAAGCTCGCCGAGGCGGCAAACATTACCACCACCACGAAGGGCATCGGGTTGACCCCGAGGCTCTCGGCGCTGGCCATGACCACCGGAAAGGTGATCACCGCCGCGGCGTTGTTGGTGACCAGCTCGGTGAGCAGCGCCACCAGCAGGTAGGTACCAATCAGAAGCAGCATGGGATTGCCGTCGGCCAGGCCCAGCGCCATTCCCGCCAGGGTAGCCGCCGCCCCTGAACTCTCCAACGCGGCGCCGAGACCGAATGACGCGGCGATGGTGAGCAAGACTTGGGTATCCAGCCCACGCTTGGCCCCGTTCACCGAGCAGCAGCCGGTAACGAGCGCCAGCACCGCTCCCAGCATGGCGGCATTCATCATGCTCATCACGCCGAACGTGGCCAGCACCACGACGCTGGCAAGAATGCTCCAGGCCAGCCACGCCTTTTCGTGGTTGGGTCGCGCCGCACCGTTGACCTGGCTGATCAGCAGGAAGTCGCGAGACTGACGGTGGCGCTCGATGAAAGGCGGCCGCGCTTCGAGCAGCAGCACATCGGCAGGCTGCAGGCGCACCTGCCCCAGGTTGCCGGCCACCCGCTCGCCACCGCGACATACCGCCAGCACGGCGGCGCCATAAAGCGTGCGGAAGTGGCCGTCGCGAATGCGCTTGCCGACGAACTGGCACTGATCCGACACCACGGCCTCCACCAGGCGGCGCTCCTTGAACTCCTTTTCCAGGCTCGACTCGCCCTGGCGCGACGGCACCAGGCCACGCACCTGCTGCAGCTCGACCGCCCCGTCGGAGGTACCGGCGAATACCAGGCGGTCACCCCCCTTGAGACGCTCGCCCGGCCCCACCACGCTGACCACGTTGCCGTCGCGCTCGATCTCGACCAGGAACAGCTCACGCAGATGGCGCAGCCCCGCTTCCTCTACGGTGCGATCGACCAGCGGGCCGGACGGATCCACCTCCATCTCGATGGTGTATTCGCGGGGGTTCTCGAAGGCCGAGGCCGCGCCACGGCGTGACGGCAGCAGGCGCGGCGCCAGCAGGATGAGATAGATCGCCCCGATCACTGCCACGGGCAGCCCCACCCAGGCGATGTCGAACAGCCCCATGGCCAGCTCGGGGTAGCGCTCCATCACCAGGCCATGCACGACCAGGTTGGTGCTGGTACCGATCAGGGTGATGGTGCCGCCCAGTATCGAGGCGAAGCTGAGCGGCATCAGCAGGCGATGTGCCGGCAGCTGCAGGCGCCGGCTCCAGCTCAGCACCGCCGGGATATAGGTGGCGACGACCGGTGTGTTGTTGAGGAAGCCGCTGAGGGCGGCTACCGGTATCACCAAGCGCGTCAGGGCGCCGCCCTCCCCGCGCGGCCGCCCCAGGACGTAGCGAATGATCAGGTCGATGCCGCCCGTCTCGCGAATGCTCGCCACCAGCACGTACATGAAGGCCACGGTGAACAGGCCGGTGCTGGAAAAGCCGCCCAGGGCCTCGGCCGGATCGATCACACCCAGGGTCAGCAGCAGGATGACGGCGCCCAGCAGCACGATGTCGGGGCCGAGACGGGAAAACGCCATCAAGGGAAAGACGGCAAGAACGACAATGAAAGCGAGCCAGGCATCCAGCGGCATGGGAGAAGGTCCGTACGCAAGGAGACGTCCGGCTATTGTGCACCGCAGGCACTTATTCTAAAAAGTTATTTTTAGAAATTCTAAAAGAACTGAAACGAATAAAAAGAACCGAGCGAAACCCTACGCATACGAAAAAGGCCCGCATTGAGCGAGCCTTTTCTAACTGCTTGCGCAGTCACATCAGAGTCGGATGGCGATTAGCCGATGACCTTGATGTTGGAAGCCTGGAGGCCTTTCTTGCCCTGAGTGACGTCGAAGGAAACCTTCTGACCGTCCTGCAGAGTCTTGAAGCCGTCAGCCTGAATCTCGGAGAAGTGAGCGAACAGGTCGTCACCGTTGTCGTCCGGAGAAATGAAGCCGAAGCCCTTGGTGTCGTTGAACCACTTGACAGTACCGGTAGCCATTATCGAATTCCTCTAATAGCATTTTGATTTTCCGGGAAATACCCGAGTTGCAGTGGGTAAAACAAGAAACTTTTCACCGGGAAATCAAACCGCCATGAGCGTTTCGATGACCACCTGCGATGTTCGACTTGCTAACCAACTGCACGCATCATGCGCTTTTTCGATCCGCACGTCAAATACTATTTGGCGTGGATGACGTTAATGTTACCGCCCACTAGGGAAACCCTCCACAAATGCCTACGCGAGCGAATCGCTGCGTTGCGCGGTGCTCGTAATGCTCACCTATACCCCATAGGCTCCGCTTCCGGCGCTCCGTGCGCCTTGCGCTTCATCTCGCTCGTCTATTTGTTCAGCGCTTCCCCAGAATCCAGCCCGCTGCCTTCTCGGCGATCATCAGCGTCGGCGAATTGGTGTTGCCGCTGGTGATGGTCGGCATGATGCTGGCGTCCACCACGCGCAGCCCCTCGACGCCGCGTACCCGCAGGTGCGAGTCCACTACTGCCATGGGGTCGTCGTCGCGCCCCATCTTCGCCGTCCCCACCGGATGGAAGATGGTAGTGCCGATATCGCCGGCCAGCCTGGCCAGGTCCTCGTCGCTCTGGTACTGAACGCCAGGCTTGACCTCCTCGGGATGGTACCTGGCGAAGGCCGGCTGCTCGGCGATGCGCCGCGTGACCCGCAGGGAGTCCGCCGCCACGCGGCGATCCTCCTCGGTACTCAGGTAGTTGGGGGCGATGGCCGGGGCCTGGCGCGGGTCGCGGCTCTTGATGCGCACGCTGCCGCGACTGGTGGGGTTGAGGTTGCACACGCTGGCGGTGATCGCCGGGAAATCGTGCAACGGCTGGCCGAAGGCCTCCAGGCTCAGCGGCTGGACGTGGTACTCGATGTTGGGATGCGTGTACGTCTCGCTGCTGCGGGTGAAGATGCACAGCTGCGACGGCGCCATGCTCATGGGCCCGGTACGCCGCAGCAGGTATTCCATGCCGATCTTGGCCTTGCCCAGCCACGAGGCGGCAAGCGTGTTGAGGGTCTTGGCGCCGGTCACCCGGTAGACCGAGCGAATCTGCAGGTGATCCTGCAGGTTCTCGCCGACGCCGGGCAACTCGTGCACCAGCGGGATGTCGTGCTCCGCCAGCAGCCCCGCCGGGCCGATGCCGGAAAGCTGTAGCAGCTGTGGCGAGCCGATGGCGCCGGCGGCCAGGATCACCTCGCGCTTCGCCCGCACCTGGGTGATGGCACCATCGCGCTCGAGCTCCACGCCGCAGGCGCGCGGCCGCCCGTCTTCTGCGGTCACGAACAGCAGCCGGTGAACCTGCGATGAGTGCCATAGCGTGAAGTTGCTGCGCTTTTCGCAGACCGGACGCAGGAAGGCCTTGGCTGCGTTCCAGCGCCAGCCGTCGCGCTGGTTGACCTCGAAGTAGTCGACCCCCTCGTTATCGCCACGGTTGAAGTCGCGGGTGCGGGGAACGCCGGCCTGTACGGCCGCCTCGGCAAAGTCGTCGAGCACTTCCCACTTGAGGCGCTGCTTCTCCACCCGCCACTCGCCGCCGTGACCGTGATAGTCGCGATGAGCGGCATCGGCTTCGCCCCCCTCGTCCAGGCGGTAGTGGTCCTCATGCTTGGTGAAGTCGGGCAGACAGTTTTCCCAGCGCCAGGCGTCGTCGCCCACCATCTCGGCCCAGCCGTCGTAGTCGCGGGCCTGGCCGCGCAGGTAGAGCATGCCGTTGATGCTGGAGCAGCCGCCCAGGGTCTTGCCGCGCGGGTAGATCAACGAACGCCCGTTGAGCCCTTCGTCCGGCTCTGTCTTGAAACACCAGTCGGTGCGGGGATTGTTGATGCAATAGAGGTAGCCCACCGGGATGTGTACCCAGTGGTAGTTGTCGCGCCCACCCGCCTCGAGCAGCAGAACCCGGTTGGCCGGGTCGGCGCTCAGGCGGTTGGCCAGCAGGCAGCCGGCGGTGCCGGCGCCCACGATGATGTAGTCGAATTCTTGTTCTGCCATGGCGTTTTCCCTCGACATGCCCCGTTCGAGCCTGATCCGAGGGGAAGCCCTACGAGGAGATGCTGTGAACCCATCCCTGGGCACGGCATTTGCCATCCCTGGCAAATGACCTCCTCTCCGGTCTCCCTCGGCGCCTCTCACTGACGTCTTACGTATTCGGCAAACTATGGGGTAAGACTACTTATGGGTCGGCATGGCGAACTCGGCGCCTGCATTGATCGAGTCGGACCAGCGCTGCATGATCGACTTCTGCTTGGTGTAGAAGCGCACCCCCTCTTCGCCGTAGGCGTGGGTGTCGCCGAACAGCGAGCGCTTCCAGCCGCCGAAGCCGTGCCAGGCCATGGGGACCGGGATGGGTACGTTGATGCCGACCATGCCGACCTGGATACGGCGGCCGAACTCGCGGGCCACGCTGCCGCTTTCGGTGAAGCAGCTCACGCCGTTGCCGAACTCGTGGTCGTTGATCAGCTGGATGGCGGTGCCCACGTCGGGCACGCGCACGCAGGCCAGCACCGGGCCGAAGATCTCTTCCTTGTAGATGGTCATCTCCGGCGTGACGCGATCGAACAGCGAACCGCCCATCCAGAAGCCTTCACCACAGCCATCGCCCGTGGTGGTGACATCGAATTCGCGGCCGTCGACCACCAGCTCGGCGCCCTCGGCCACGCCTTTCTCGACGTAGCCGGTGATGCGCTGGTGTGCCGCCGCAGTGACGATGGGGCCCATCTCGGCGTCGAGTTCCAGGCCGTTCTTGATCTTGAGCGAGCGGACGCGCTCGGCCAGCCGCGGCACGATCTTGTCGGCCACGTCACCCACCAGCACTGCCACGCTGATCGCCATGCAGCGCTCGCCGGCACTGCCGTAGGCGGCGCCGATCAAGGCGTCGACGGCCTTGTCGAGGTCGGCGTCGGGCATGACGACCATGTGGTTCTTGGCCCCGCCCAGGGCCTGTACGCGCTTCCCGTGACGCGCGCCGTTCTCGTAGATCAGGTTGGCGATGGGCGTGGAGCCGACGAACGACAGCGCCTGCACGTCGGGGTGCTCGATCAGCGCCTCGACGGATTCCTTGTCGCCCTGCACCACGTTGAACACGCCGTCGGGCAGCCCGGCCTGCTTGAGCAGGTCGGCGATCAGCAGCGAGGCACTGGGGTCGGTGGGGCTGGGCTTGAGAATGAAGGTATTGCCCGCAGCGATGGCCACGGGGAACATCCACATCGGCACCATGGCCGGGAAGTTGAACGGCGTGATGCCGGCCACCACGCCCAGCGGCTGGCGCATGGTCCAGTTGTCGATGCCGGTGCTGACCTGCTCGGTATAGTCGCCCTTGAGCAGCTGCGGAATGCCGCAGGCGAACTCGACGATATCGATGCCACGGGCCACTTCGCCCTGGGCATCGGTGAAGACCTTGCCGTGCTCGAGGGTAATGGCGCGCGCCAGCTCGTCCTTGTGGGCGTTGATCAGCTCGAGAAACTTGAACAGCACCCGCGCGCGGCGGATCGGCGGCGTGTCGGCCCAGGCCGGGAAGGCGGCCTTGGCCGCGGCCACGGCAGTACCCACGTCGGCACGCGAAGCCAGGGCGACCTGTCCGGAAACCTGTCCGGTGGCCGGATTGAAGACGGCCTGGGAGCGGCCCGATTCGCCCGCCGTCATTTGCCCACCGATATAATGCGCGATCGTATTCTGCGTCATGGTTGTCTCGTCTTGTCGTGGTTGAATGCGTCGATTGGTGCGTCGCTATTGGCGTCTAACGAGCACGCAGGATACGTTCAAGCCTACCGTGTCGAACGCCACGATCAATTGAGAAATTCAAAACCAGGTTATAAGGTAGCCTTATAACACTGAGCGATTCACACCATGCACGACCTTCCCACCCTTCGCGCCTTCGTTACCGTGGCCCGCGAAGGCAGCGTCTCACGCGCCGCCGAACGGCTGCACCTGACCCAGCCCGCCGTGAGCCTCAAGCTCAAGCACCTCCAGGAGGCGCTGGGGCTGACACTGTTCCGCCGCCGCCCCCAGGGGCTTACGCTGACCGAGGACGGGCACGCCCTGCTGCCCGCGGCGGAGCGGACACTGGCCGCCATGGCGGCCTTCGAGCAGAGCGCCCGCGCCCTGCACAGCACGCTCCACGGCCGGCTGCGCATCGGCACCATCGTCGATCCCGAGTTCATTCGCCTGGGAGCCTTCCTGCATCGCCTGGTGGAGCGCGCCCCGCAGCTTGAGACCGAGCTGCAGCACGGCATGAGCGGCAGCGTGCTGGAGTGGATACGTCGCGAGGAGCTCGACGTGGGCTTTTTTCTCGCGCCTCCCGGTGAAGGTCCCGGGCCGGAGGCGCCGGAAGTCGACTACCGCGAACTGACGCACTTTCATTATCACGTGGTGGCCCCGCCGGGCTGGAGCAGCCGCGTGGCCAACCCCGACTGGACGAACCTTGCCGCTTTGCCGTGGATCGTCACGCCTGCGTTGTCGGCTCACCATCGCCTGCTGCACGGCGCGCTCGACCCGCTGGGCGTGACACCGCACGGCGTCGCCCAGGTAGACCAGGAAGCGTGCATGCTCGACCTGGTGCGCGCCGGCGTGGGGCTCAGCCTGGCCCGCGACGCCCTGGCCATGGCCGAGCGGCAAGAGCGCGGCCTGACGGTCGTCGAAGGCGTGCGCCTGCCCTGCGCCTTGTGCTTCGTGTGGCGCCGCGAGCGCAGCGAGGAACCTGCCATCGCCGCCGCGCTGGAAGTCCTGGGCAACGTTTGGGAACCGCGCTGAGGCCTAAACCCCCTTCACGCTGCGCGCCGCCTCCCTGCGCCGCTTGAGTTCGTAGATGACGGCGATCAGCACGGTGACCAGGATCAGGATCAGCCCCAGCGCATTGACCGCCGGGGTCAGCCCGGTACGCACCTTGGAGGCGATATAGACCGTCAGCGTGGTGTCGTAGCCGACCACGAACAGCGTGGTGTTGTAGTTCTCGAAGGACTGCAGGAAGGCGATCACCGCCGCCGAGTAGAGCGCCGGCTTGAGGTACGGCAGCAGGATGCGTCGGAACGCCTGCCAGGGGGTGGCGCCGAGATCCAGCGCGGCGCGTTCCAAGGTGCGGTCGAAGCGCTGCAGCCGCGCGGTGACCATCAGCATGACGTAGGCGGCAATGAAGGTGGCCTGACCCAGCACGGTGAGGAAGATCCCGCCGCTGACGCCGAACTGGCGCCAGAAGATCAGCGTCGAGATGCCGATGATCACGCCGGGCGTCAGCAGCGGCGAGAGGATCAGGGCATACAGGAACGGCTTGGCACGGCTGGAGACGGTATTGAGGAACAGCGCCGTGGCAATGCCGATGGGTACCGCAACGACCAGCACCCCCGCCGCCACGATCAGGCTGTTGGTCAGCGCTTGCCACATGCCGCCGTCCCTCGCCAGTTCGCCGAACCAGCGCAGCGTGGTCCCGTCCCACGGCGTCACGGTGGGAAAGCGGCTGTCGTTGAAGGTGGCCGCCGCCATGATGAGCAGCGGCAGGAACAGGTAGGCGAAGAAGATCACCACGTAGAAGCGCAGGCCGAAGGCCAGGAAGCGTTGCGAGCTCATCTTCCTATATCTCCCAAGCCCACCTTGAAGAACTTCATGACTAGTGACATGAAGCCGATACACAGCACCAGCAGCAGGAAGGCATAGGCCGCGCCCTGGTTCCAGTTGCCGCCCTCGAAGAACCAGTTGTAGATGATCTGGGTGAACCAGCGGCTGCCCGGCGAGCCGAGCAGCGCCGGCACCGCGTAACTGCCCGCGGCCAGCATGAAGGTCATGATGCAACCGGTGGCGATGCCCGGCTTGGCATGGGGAATGACGATACGCCGGTGGGTACGTACGGTGCCGGCACCGAGGTCGCGGGCGGCACGCACCTGGTTGTCGTCGAGGCTCTCGATGGCGTTGTAGACCGGGAACACCATGAACAGGAGATAGGCGTAGACCATGCCCACCATCACCCCGCCGTTGCCGCTGAGGAAACGGATCGGCCGGTCGATGAGGCCCAGCATCATCAGCACCTCGTTGAGCGGGCCGCGAAACGCCAGGAGGATGAACCAGGAGTAGGTACGCAGGATCTCGTTGATCCAGAACGGCACGATCAGCAGCAGGAGGCACAACGCCGCCTGGCGCGGTGTGGCGACCTTGGCCAGGTACCAGGCCAACGGGTAGCTCACCGTCAGCGTCAGCAGGGTGACCAGCACGCTCGACCAGATCGTCTTGAAGAAGATGGCCCGGTGGATCTCGTTGCCGAACAGGGTGGCGTAGTTGGCCAGGGTGAGACGGTCGTCCGGCCCGCCCACCTGGGCCGGCAGCAGGTTGGGCTTGAGCGAGTATTCGATCATCTGCAGTTGCGGCAGGGTCACCATCACGATCAGCCAGATGCCCAGCAAGGTCACGATGGCCATTGCCAGCGGCCCGCCGAAGCGTGCCTGAAGCTGCCTAAACATGGGCGCCTCCGGCCTTCGCCTGGCTGCCCTCCACTACTTCGCCCGTTTCGTCATCCACCACCGGACTGCCATCGTCGGGCAGCACCAGGGCATCGGCCGGGTCATAGCCGAAGGTCATGCGCCGGCCCACGGCGAGCGCATCGGCCTGGCGGCGCGACACCTCGTGACCGAGCTGCACACGCAGCTTCTCCCCGGACGCGACCAGGCGCGTCTCGAGCATCACCCAGGCGCCCTCGAAGTGCACCGCCTCGACCTCGGTATCGAAGCTGGGCCCCGCTGCACCTGCCGCTACCGGGCGCAGGTACTCGGGGCGCACGTAAAGCGCTACCGCCTCACCGTTGGCCAGGCGCGCACCGGGCCCGGCCCGGCCCGCCAGTTCACCCAGCGCGCCACCATCGAGGCGTACCCGTTCGCCGTCGCGATCGATCACGCGGGCCTGGAGGCGATTGTTCTCGCCGACGAACGCCGCAACGAAGCCGGTGGCCGGCTCGCGATAGAGCGTCATGGGGTCGGCGACCTGCTGGATGCGTCCCGCCGACATGACCGCGACCCGGTCGGACATGGTCAGTGCCTCGCCCTGGTCGTGGGTGATATAGATGAAGGTAATGCCCGTCTTGCGCTGAATCGCCTTGAGCTCGGCACGCATGTGCTGGCGCAGCTTGAGGTCGAGCGCCGAGAGCGGCTCGTCGAGCAACAGCACGCGGGGCTCCACCGCCAGCGCCCGGGCAATGGCCACGCGCTGCTTCTGCCCCCCGGAGAGCTCGGTCACCTTCTTCGGCCCGCTGCCCTCCAGTGCGACCAGCGCCAGCAGGCGCTCGGAAACCTCCCGGCGCTTGCGCTTGTCGACGCCACGCACCTCGAGGCCGAACTCGATATTCTCGAATACGGTCATCAACGGAAACAGCGCCAGGTTCTGGAAGATCATCGCCGTGGGGCGACGGTTGACCGGCACGCCGGCCATGGGCTCGCCGCCGATGACTACCTGCCCCTCGCTGGGCGTCAGAAAGCCGCTGACGATGTTGAGCAAGGTGGTCTTGCCGCAGCCCGAGGGGCCAAGAAAACTGAAGAACTCGCCCGAGCCGATCGAAAGCGAGGTCCTCTCGATGGCGGTGAAGTCGCCGAAGCGCATCACCACCTCATCCAGTCTGACGCTACCGTCCATTCGTACCTCAACCATCCAAGAAAGGGCCGGGCACGGCGACTGCCGCCCCGGCTACGTGACGCGATCAGGCACTGAGATAGCGATCCTGGTACTCATTACGCAGCGCCACGTACCACGGCTCCTGGATCGGCCACCACCACAGGTTGGCCAGGTCCTGCTCGGTGTAGGAGTCGGTGAAGAACTGGCGCGTCTCGTCGGGCAGGAGCTCGGTGGCGCCCTTGGAGGTGGAGTTGTAGCCGGTCGCCTTGACGAACATGGCACCCGCCTCCGGCGTGTAGTACCAGTTGATCAGCTCGTAGACGGCATCCGGATTCTGGGCGTTCTTGGGAATCACGAAGCCCTCCATCCACGCCAGCGCCCCCTCCTTCGGTGCGCCATAGGCGATGTCCTCCCCCTCCTGCTGCAGGCGGAAGGCGGTGGAATCCCAGGTCTGGCCGATGATGGCGCCGTTGGTGCGGAAAGCCGCCTGGGCGTCGTTCTCGGTGTCCCAGAACTGCACCAGCATCTGCTTGTGCTTGACCGCCTCCTCGAGGATGACGTCGAAGTTGGCGCGCATGGCCTCTTCGCTCTTGTAGGAATCGAGCAGCGGATGAGGCAGCCGGCCCTCGCGCTCCAGCCACAGGCCGATACCCACCAGCGCCGAGTGACCACGTACCGTCACGCCCTGGCCATGCTCGGGATTCCACAGATCGGCGTAGCTGAGATTGGCGCGGTCGATGTTGGCGTCGCGGCGATGCCAGGTGATCGCCTCGGTACCCCAGTCGCTGGGGGCGAAATAGCGCTTGCCGTCGACCACGCCGCCCACCTCGGAGCCTTCGATGGCACTATCGAGCGCCCCCGACCAGTTGATGCGCGACTCGTCCAGCGGCTGCACCAGGTCGTAGTCCAGGTAGCCGGGCACCCGGTCCACGGTCGGCATGATCACGTCGAAGCCGGTACCGTCGGTGGCGCGCAGCGAGTTCATCAGCTCATCGTTGGTGCCGTAGGGCGTGAAGGTCGCGCGGATGCCGGTCTTTTCGGTGAAGTCGGCCAGCATCTCGTCGGTGAAGTAGCCCGCCCAGGCATAGATGCGCAGGGTCTGCTCCTGAGCCAACACCTTGTTGATATAGAAGGACGGTACGGTGGCAGCGGCACCGGCCGCCAGGGTGCCTTTGAGGAAACGGCGACGTGTAAACGACATTGACGGATTCTCCATGAGGGCCTTGCACAAGGTGACAGGGGTCAGCGGGACCTGGCCCCCGACCCTTATCGCGCGACTCCATGACGATGGGATGAACATTGAATGACCGTTCAACGCCCACGTAACAAAGAGTAGCAGCCGCTCGGAAAATGTCCGTGGGACTTTTCAACGCTGCCCGCCGGACGGCAGGCCAAGGGGCTGGACAAAATCTTGATGGCCTCAACGAAGCTTGCGCTAGCTGAACCTCACGCTTGCTGATAGCCTGCCGGAATCGAAGAAAAAGAAGATGCGCGCTGACGCGCCGCTATCCGACGAGCCCCCATGACGGCTATTGCGCAGGCGACACCGAACCTGCTGAGGCGTTTCAGCTTACGCTTCAGTAACCCGCAACTGGAACATGCCTATCGGCGTGATACCTTTCCTCGCACCTTGATTCAGGGGCGCACGGCGATCCTGGTCGGCATTCTCGTCTATCTGCTGTGCGGGCTTCTGGATGTCTGGTATGTCCCGCCAGAGGCCAGGTGGGGCGTATGGCAGTCTCGCCTCACCGCCCTGCTGGTACCTAGCCTGTTACTGGCCGTCAGTTTCACTGCGGCCTTCCAGCGCATGGCGCAGTGGTGGCTGACGGCCGTTTGCCTGGCGGCCGGGTTCGGCCTGATCGCCATTCAGGCTCAGGTACCACTCGAGTACGCACCCTACTACTATCCGGCCATGGTCATGGTCACATTCTATACCTACAACTTTATCGGGGTGCGCTTTCCCTATGCCCTGGGCATCGATGCATTGCTGCTGGTGAGCTACAATCTGGTCTTCGGCCTACTGCTGGAGTATCCCGCCCATATCCTCTTCAGCCATAACGTCTTCATCGTCTCGGCCAACCTGATCGGCGGTACCACCGGGTACCTGGCAGAGCGCCAGGGACGCGAGCTCTACCTCCGCGAACAGGAGCTGGAAAAGGAGCGTCGCTTCCATCGCCAGCGGTCGCTGCACGATCCATTGACGGGGCTGCCCAACCGCGAGCTGCTCTACGACCGTATCCAGCAGGCGCTGGCCGCCAGCCAGCGTCATCGAAAGTGGCAGGGCGGGCTGTTCATCGACCTGGATGGGTTCAAGCAGATCAACGACCGCCTCGGGCACAAGATGGGAGACAACCTGCTCAAGCAAGTCGCCCAGCGTCTCATGAGCAGCATGCGCAGCATGGATACCGTGGCGCGAATCGGCGGAGACGAGTTCTTCGTGCTGGCCCGCGACCTCGCCTCGGAGCAGGACATTCATCGCCTCGCGGCCAAGCTGCTCGACAACCTCCGGCTACCGCTCTCCGACATGGCGGAACCCATTTCCCTCAGGGCCAGCATCGGCGTATGCCTGTTCCCCTACCCCGGCATGAGCGTCGACGACATCATTCACCGCGCGGACATGGCGATGTATCGGGTGAAGATGGCGGAGAAGGACGGCTACTGCCTGGCCGCCGAACCGGAAACATGACGAACGGGGCCGCCTCGCCGTCCGCCTCGTTACCGTGTGACGTCTCGTTCCGAGCGGCTCATCCCGCCTGTATCGCCACCTTGAGTACCCCGTCGCGCTGATGCGAGAAAAGATCGTATGCCGCGACGATATCCTCCAGCGCGTAGCGGTGCGTGACCATGGGGCCAAGATCGAGGCGCTCGGTTTCGATGACTTGCATCAGGCGGCGCATTCGCTCCTTGCCGCCGGGGCACAGCGAAGTCACGATCTTGTGATCGCCCAGGCCGGCGCAGAACGCACCGAGCGGCAAGGATAGATCGCTCGAGTAGACACCCAGGCTGGACAGGGTACCGCCCGGCTTGATGACACGCAGGGCCGACTCGAAAGTGGACTGCAGGCCTAGAGCTTCGATGGAAGCGTCAACCCCCCGCCCCCCGGTCAAGCGAAGGATTTCCTCCACGACATCGACCTTGCGGAAATCCAGGGTGACATCGGCGCCCATCTGCCGGGACATGGCCAGGCGCTCGTCAACGCCGTCCACGGCGATGATCAAGCCAGCGCCACGCAACCTGGCGCCAGCGGTGGCACAGAGGCCGATCGGTCCCTGGGCGAATATGGCCACGCTGTCGCCAATCTTGATGCCCGCCGATTCGGCCCCGGCGAAACCGGTCGACATGATGTCGGGGCACATCAGGACCTGCTCATCGGAAAGCCCGTCGGGGACCGGCGCCAGATTGGCCTGGGCATCGGGTACCAACAGGTACTCGGCCTGGGCGCCGTCGATGGTATTGCCAAAGCGCCAGCCGCCCATCGGCTTGTAGCCATGCGCATGGTGGCCGCCATCCTGGGCACTGCAGCCGTCCTGGCAAGCGTAAGAGGTAAAACTTGGACAGATGGCTCCGGCTATTACCCGCTGCCCTTCACGGTAACCCTGTACGTTGGCGCCCAGCTTCTCGACCACCCCAACCGGCTCATGCCCGATCGTCAATCCCTTCTCGACCGGGTATTCCCCCTTGAGGATGTGTACGTCGGTGCCACAGATAGTGGTGGTCGTGACGCGAATCAGGGCATCGTTGGGGCCCACATCCGGAATCGGCTTGTCGTCGATCTCGATGCGCCCAGGCGCGACGAAAATCGCCGCTTTCATCATGGCGGGCATGGCGTGCTCCTCATGGACTTCTCGCCGGCAAGCGGCTGGTACCATCAGGTTCGGCCATGCCCGTTTAATCCGCCTTGACCCAGGTCAACGCCTATTTCACACAAGTCGCGGCCGTCCGCAGCGATAGGACTACATCACCGGCACGCCGGTCACCCAGACATGCAGGTGGAAGGCGAACAGGTAGTAGGCGATCAGCCCGCCCACCAGGGTGATGGCCGTGCCGGCAGGACGCGGCGTCACCGGTACTGCGGGCTGGCGACGCCGGGCGGCGCGGAAATCGAGCACGGCCCAGAGCAGAAAGGCGCCGAAGAAGACGATGTCGCCGAGTCGACCGTTGGCCAACAGATGGGAAAAAGCCCACAGCTTGACCGCCAGCACCATGGGATGGCCCAGCTTGGCCTTGATATGGTTATGCGGTACGTAGGTGGCCACCAGCAGGATGAAGGCGGGAATCATCAGCAGTGCCACCGCATGACGCAGCCCCACCGGTGGGTGCCACACCCAGATCGGGTCGAGACGCATGCGCCCGTAGCCCCAGATTGCCAGCGCAAGCCCCACGATGGCGACCACCGAGTACAGCGCTTTCCAGCGCTTCTCCCCCAGGCGTTGGATCTGTTCGCTGCGCCAGTCGTCGGCGAATATGCGGACCGAATGGGTGCCTAGAAAAAGCATGAGGCCAACGATCATTACGAGCACGGCAGCGCCTCCATCAGATAAATTGAACGAAACGATGCAAGCCTACTCACTTGCTGTGCTCTTCGCCAGCAACGGCGCGAGCTCGCTGCCTCACAGGAGATTTCGATGAGCCACGCTGTTCCGCCCCTCCCCGACGTTCTGGCCGGTCCACTGCTGCGCCGCCTGACGCCCGGTCGTCTCATCCTGTGGTTGGTCGCTTCGCGCTGTCTCGAGCTCACGCTCATGCTGCAACCAGCAGGCCAGCCACCACGCCGCCTGTCGCTGGGTGAAGAGAGAGTGCAACGCATTCCCGTGGGGGAGCATGCCTGGCTGCACCTGATCGATGTGGCCCTGGCCACGCCGCTTCCCGCCGGCACGCTCATCGATTACGACCTGAAGGTACGCGACGAAGCGGGAGAGCGCGGTATCGCCGAGTGGGCGCCTCACCTGCTGCACGGGAAAGCGAGCTACCCCAACTTCGTGATCGCCGAGCGTCACCATCGGCTGCTCCATGGCTCCTGCCGCAAGCCACATCACGACGGCCCGGATGGCCTGGCGCATGCCGATGCCTGGCTCGCCGAGCGACGCCAGGAGCCGCAGGAGCGGCCGGCCTGGCTACTGCTGACGGGCGATCAGGTCTATGCCGACGATGTCGCCGGGCCCATGCTGGTCGCCATTCACGCCTTGATCGCACGGCTGGGGCTGTTCGACGAAACACTCGAAGGGGCGACGGTTGCCGACAGCCCGGCGCTCTATCGCGACGAGGCCACCTACTACCGGCGCGAGGCGCTGCTGCCCGATACCCCGAGCGGCGCCGCCCTGCGGGAACGCTTGTTCGGCGGCGTACGCAAGCCCATATTCACCACGGCCAACGCGCACAATCACCTGGTGACCTTTGCCGAGGTGGTGGCCATGTACCTGCTGGTGTGGTCGCCGGTGCCGTGGCGCCTGATCGAAATCTCCCCTCCCGCGCTGAACAACGATTCCCAGGAAACGTTCGCCACGGAGCGGGCCATCATCGAGCGCTTCGTGGCGGAACTGCCTGCCTGCGCCCGCCTGCTGGCCCACCTGCCCACGCTGATGATCTTCGATGATCATGACGTGACCGACGACTGGAACCTGACCGCCGACTGGGAACGCATCGCCTACGAACACCCCTTTTCTCGGCGCATTCTCGGCAATGCCCTGCTGGCCTACCTGCTCTGCCAAGGCTGGGGGAACGACCCCGACCGGGTCGCCGAACTCACCGCACGCAGCGCGGCGCTGATGGAACAGGCGCGGCGGCAGGGAGGGTGGCTACCGGCACGGGAGCAGGACGCCCTGCTGCAGCAGTTGCTGCGCTTCCAGGGTTGGGAATACCGGGTTCCCGGGCCGTCTCCCCTGGTGGTGCTGGATACCCGCACGCGGCGCTGGCGCAGCGAACGTCGCCCCAGCCGGCCCTCGGGCCTGCTGGACTGGGAAGCGCTGATCGAATTGCAGGAGGCCATGCTCGACGCCCCTGCGGTCATTATCGTCTCGCCCACGCCCATGTTCGGCGTCAAGCTGATCGAGGCCATTCAGCGCGTCTTCACCCTGGCCGGCAAGCCGTTGGTCGTGGATGCCGAGAACTGGATGGCGCATCCCGGCGCCGCCAACGTCATGCTCAACATCTTTCGCCACTCGCGCACGCCGGGCAATTACGTGATTCTTTCCGGCGACGTGCACTACTCCTTCGCCTACGACATCGAATTACGCTATCGCGAGCAAGGCCCGCGGCTGTGGCAGATCACCTCCAGCGGGATCAAGAACGCCTTTCCGCCTACCCTGCTCGACTGGTTCGACCGGCTCAATCGGTGGCTCTATGCCCCTCGCTCGCCGCTCAACTGGCTGACCAAGCGCCGCCGGTTGGTCATCCACCCTCGTGACCCCGACCGCGCCAAGGCTGGCGAGCGGCTCTGGAACGGCTGTGGTATCGGCCTGGTCGACTTCGACGAAGCAGGGCGCCCTTGCGATATCCGGCATCTCGACACGCGCGGCTTCGAAGTCGGCTTCCCGCCCGCGAGGGAACGCTAGCACGAGCGGGCGGATTGTCTTCGCCTCCGAGCGGGCCTAGGCTGGAAACAGGATCACCAGAGCACGGATGCCATGACCTCATCGCACCCCACCCCGGGCCCGGCCAATGCTCGCGACGCGCGTCGCTCGTTAGGGTTTGCCGCAATCGCGGGCGCGGGCATCATGGCCGCCCTCGACGAAATCGTCTTTCACCAATTGCTGCAGTGGCATCACTTCTTCGACCATGCCACGCCGGCCATCGGCATCGTCTCGGATGGCCTGCTGCATGCGGCCGAGCTGCTCGCCATCGTCATCGGCGCCGCCCTGTTGATCGACCTGGGCCACCGTCGGCGGTTGGCGGTACCCTGGGCATGGGCCGGCGTCTTCCTCGGCATGGGCGGTTTCCAGCTCTTCGACGGGATCGTCAGTCACAAGATCCTGCGCATCCACCAGATTCGCTACGGTGTGGACCTGCTCGCCTACGACCTGACCTGGAATCTTTCCGCCCTGGCACTGCTGCTGGTGGGCATAGGCCTCTATCGCCGAGCCAAGCGGCGGGAGCAGAGCTGAGCCATGCATTCGACCGCCGAACCTAACGCCACCGCCTCGCTGGCGGCGTGGCTCCCCCTCATCCTGCTGGGACTGGTGACGCTCGGTTATCTGCTGGCTGCCCTACGCCAACGGCGGCATGGCAACGGTTGGAGCGGGTGGCGCTGCAGCTTCTTCGTGTTGGGCAGCCTGCTGATCGCTACAGCACTCGCCCCACCTGTCATGGCATGGGCGCATCACGACCTGCGCGGCCACATGGCCCTGCACCTGGTGATGGGCATGCTAGCACCGCTGGCATGGGTACTGGCCGCCCCGGTGACGCTGACCCTCAGGCGCCTGCCGAATGCCGCGGCACGCCGGCTCGTCACTGTTCTGCAAAGCCTGCCGATACGTTTCGTAGCACACCCCATCAGCGCCCTGCTGCTCAACATCGGCGGCATGTATGTGCTCTATCTCACGCCGCTCTATGCCGCCTCGTTGCACAGCACCGTCCTGCATTACTGGGTACACCTGCACTTCCTGGTAGCGGGATACCTGTTCTGTTGGGCCGTCCTCGCCGGTCCTGACGCCTCGCCACACCGGCTGAGCCTGCGCTTGCGCCTGGGTGTGCTGTTCGTCGCGATGGCCAGCCACGCCGTGCTGGGCAAGCTCATGTACGGCTACCTGTGGCCGCGAGGTACCGGGCATGTCGTCCAGGAGATCCAGGCCGCCGCGCAATGGATGTACTACGGCGGCGACCTGGCCGAGCTGCTGCTGGCCGCGGCGTTGATGGCCGCGTGGTTGCGCGCGTCTCGCGCTCGACGAAACACGCTGCTACCGGGTATATCCACCCGCCAGAGAGTCTCGTGAAAGGCTACTGGCGCCCCTCGGGCTGCGCCAGGGGATGATAGGCCGGGCCTTCGATCACTTCGCCTTCTGTAGTGAAGCGGCTGCCATGACAGGGGCAGTCCCAGGTCGACTCGCTGGCATTCCAGTGCACGATGCACTTCATGTGCGGACACACCGCCGAGAGCACCTTGAGGTCACCCGCCTCGGTGCGGTGAACGGCAAGTTTCTCGCCGTCGACGGTGGCCACCCGCGCCTGCCCCGGGCCGATGCTGTCGAAGCTCTCGAGTTTCTCCGTGCCCAGGTAGTCCTTGACCATGTGCTTGGTGACGGTGGCGTTCTCCTTGGCATACTGCAGTGCCGACTTGCCCGGCGTGATGCGCCGCGCCCCGAAGTGAGCCTGCCACGGATTGTCGCGCCCGAGAATCTGGTCGGCGATGATCGTGCCGGCCAGGGTGCCCCATACCAGACCGTCGGCGGCGAAGCCGGTCGCCATGTACAAGTTGTCGTGACCGTGCATGCGGCCGATGTAGGGCAGACCGTCGGGGGAACTGTACTGCTGGGCCGACCAGCTGTGGGTGAAGGCCTCCACGTCGAAATGGGCCTGGAGATATTCGCGAAGCTTCTGGTAGTGGTCGCCGTGGTGCTCACCGGTCTTGTGCTTTTCGCCGATCACCATCAGGTAGCGTTCGTCGCCGTATTGGTAGCTGCGCAGCGAGTGGAAGGGGTCGAGCAGCCAGATGATGCCCTCGGGATACTCACCGCTTCTGAGCCTGGCACTGACAGCATACTCACGGGATACCAGCATGCCTGCCTGAACCAGGTTGATCCCCTTCGGCGTATGGGTGGCCTGTACGATATGCTTCGCGGTGATGCGGGCCGAGTCGGTTCTGAGCGTGCCCTTGCCTGAATCGATTTCGCGCACGGGGCTGTGCTGTACGATCACCACGCCTTCGCTCTGCAGGCGATAGGCCAGGCCCTCGACATAATGCAGAGGATTGAATTGAGCCTGGTGGGCCATGCGTATGCCCCGGCATTCGAAGGGCAGCCCGGGGCCCTCTGCCAACTCGGCATCGATACCGGCGCTGACCAAGGCATCGAGCTCGTCGTTCAGCTCGTGTCGGGCATCTTGGCTCTCTTCGGTTGCAAGTCGATAGGCCGGCAGGCGCTTGAACTGGCAGTCGATGGCAAGGCGCTCTAGCGTCGCCTCGATATGGTCGACGGCTTCAGTGCGTGCTCGAACCACCTCGGCCGCCACCAGATCGCCCCACTTCTTGCGCAGCGGCGCCTGTCCGGAAGCCAGCGTGGCATAGAGATTCCCGGTGGAGCCTCCCGTCACCCCGGCGCCCACTGTGGCCGCCTCCAGCACGATGACGCGCTGGCCGGCGTCGGCCAATGCCAGCGCAGCGGTGAGGCCGGTGATGCCAGCCCCGACGATGGCTACATCTACCTCGATATCATCGGTCAGGGAAGGATGTTCGGCGACCCCTCGGCTGCCCATCTTCCATATCGCATCCATAAACGACTCCCTTCGTCGGTAAAGCAGACTCTTGCTCCAGTTATAGATGGCCTGTCATGACTGCGCTAACGCCACTCACCAGAAGACATGTTCTGTAACCGAATCGTGACGAAACGGCACGTGTCTCCCGCCTATGCTTATCGTCATGCTGCAAATGGAATGAGGCGGCCAGAAGCCTGCCGCTTCACCCGCCGCGCAGAAAACGACAAACCTACCGGAGCGCGCATGACACAAGGATGCGACCCCCATGCCCGCTTGGCAGGGCTACTGCTTGCCCTCTCGCTTGCAGGGTGCAGCAGCGGAGGCGGTAGCGTGCCGAGGATCGACAGCCCAGAACCGCCGCCTTCCCCTCCCCCACATGACCTGGACCCGAGCCCGATCTCCCAGGATCCGGACATCGAGCCACCGGATGGCGGCTATTCGGTGCTGGTCGGTGTCGCCGATTCCGGCTTTCGCCTGACGCATGAAAGCCTCAGCCCGCGGCTGGCGTCGGTGGGCAATGTCGCCGAGCCCGACGACCCCGACGTCAGCTCGGCAAGCCGGCACGGCACGGCCGTGGCCTCGGTGGTGAGCCTGGCACGCGATACCCGGGACCTGGCCCCCGGCGACCATGGCCTGAACCTGGCCAAGGTCAATCGAGGCGACGCGTTGCACAGCTATTCCAACGTGATGGACTACAGCGTTGGCTATCTCGCCGACCTGGGCTCGCGAGTGGTCAACCACAGCTACAGCGGTCGCCTCGAAGCCCCCAGCTCGACCTCGAGTTACCTGGACCGTAACTCCCTCGATTCGCTGCACCGCGTGGTGACCGCCAACGACGGCCTGGGCTCGGTGTATGTCGTGGCTGCCGGCAACCAGGGCGAGGCGCTGCAGGCCGAGCGACCCATCCACCAGCAGGCCGAGATATTCGAGCGCATGCTGATCGTCGGCGGCTCGACCCGAAACGACACGAACGAGATCGAGAAGGCCATGTACAGCAACTTCCCCGGCGACGATGAGCGCTGGCAGTCGCGTTTTCTCACCGCACCGTGGCGCACGCTAGTGGCCTTGGACGATGCCGATGACAGCTACGGCTGGGGGCTGGGCACTTCGTTTGCCACGCCGCGGGTCACGGCCTATGCAGCAGCCATCATCGAGCTGTGGCCGCACCTGGACGCCACGCAGGTATCGCAGCTGCTGCTGGACACGGCCGACCGGACATCGCCGCTCTATGGCCAGAACGATTGCGGCGACAGCGGCGACCAGAATTGCGGCTTCTTCTACCTGGGCCAGGGCGAGGCCGATCTCGAGGAGGCCCTCGAACCTCAAGGCGAGCTGGTCATGCCGACCGGTGCCAGCGTAGACGAGGGTGGCCAGTCGCTCGAACGAAGCGCCGCCCAGCTCTCGGATGCCTATGGCGATGCCCTGGCGGAGTCCGGCGTGTTGCAGGAGGTGGCCGTCTTCGACGCGCTCGGCCGCGACTATCGTACCGACCTGTCAGGGCACGTGACACAGCGCTCCGGGCGCGACCGCTCGCAGCATCGCCAGATGGAGCAGATGGCGATGGCCACCCAGGGTCACCGTACCGAGACCCGAGGCGAATTCGACAGCATGCGCTTCATGGCCCGGCACAACGTCTTCGGGGAAGCGACTTCCGCCCGCCTGGATGGCCGCTTCGGCCGCCATGAATGGTCGCTCTTCCAGTTCAGCGGCGACGAACCCAATCCCATGAGCCCCCAGGTCGAAGCCGGTTTCATGCCGATGCTTTCCTTTCAGGGAGGCACGGCGGTCAGCCGCGGCCTTGAGCGCATCGCCGGCGCCAGCCACCGCCTCGAGCTCAATGAGCGCATCGCGCTGGAAGCCGAGCACTGGTCCGGCAGCGCCGATGAAGAGATGACGACCCTAGCGGATCGCTACCGCGCCGAACGCTCAAGCATCGCGCTGGCGATGGACCTGGGCGAACGCCTGACCCTGACGGGAGGTGTCGGCGTCAGGCGCGAGGCACATGGCCTGCTCGGCGCCCAAGGCACGGGCGCCCTGTCGCTGGGCGAGGACAATCGGCTGAACCTGCAGCGGCTCCAGCTCGATTATCGGCTGGGCGAAACATTGACCGCCTTCGCCAGCCATGAGGAGGGGCGCGGCGAAATGACCGGCAACGGCCTGATCCAGTCCATCGAGGGAATTCGCACCCGGGAAACGGCGCTCGGCCTGCAGTGGCGAGGCGACGGCCATCAGGCCGCCTTGGCCCTGCGCCAGCCGATGCGCATCGCCGATGCCGAGGCACAGCTGAGCATTCCCACCGGACGCACGCTGGACGGCACGGTCGTGCGCGATGACGTTCGGGTTTCGCTGGCGCCTTCCGGACAACAGCGCGACATCGAGTTCGGCTACGCCCTGCTGCCTTCCGAGCGCACCCGGCTGCAGCTCAACTTGCTTTATTCCATCGAGCCGGGCCATGACCGGAACGCCAACGATGAGATTGCCGCCATGGTCAACTACACGCACCAATTCTGAAAACGCCCCGGCGGTGCGACGAGTGGCCGGGCAGCTCAAATCCTGCTCCGTGTCGCTACGCTTGCCGCCTGGGGCAGAGCGATTACCTTGAGGTTAATCGCCCTACAAGGAGGAGTCTCATGGCGCCAACCATTCCAACCGCAGCGCTCGGCTTCGCTGCCGTTGCCCTCTCCCTCTCTCCCCAAGCCCTGGCGCAGCCCAAGGAGTCCGTTCAGACGGAGGCCGGCGCCCTGAGTATCGAAACCGTCGCGGATGGGCTCGTCCATCCGTGGGGGATGGCGTTTCTGCCCGACGGCCGGTTGCTGATCACGGAACGCGAGGGTCGCCTGAGGCTGCTCTCGGAGGACGAAAGCCTCTCCGACCCGCTCGAGGGCGTCCCCGACGTGTTCAACCAGGGCCAGGGCGGACTGCTGGACATTGCCCTGCACCCCGATTTCGAAACCAACCAGCAGGTCTATCTCTCCTTTTCCGAACCCGGTGAGGAAGGCGCTTCCACGGCGCTGGGCCGTGGTCGGCTGATCGAAGAGCGGCTGGAGGAGTTCGAGGTGATCTTCCGCATGGAGCCGAGGGTCGAGCACGAGAACCACTTCGGTGGCCGCATCGTCTTCGCCGATGCCGACACGCTCTTCCTCACCCTGGCCGAGCGCTTCCAGTTCGATCCGGCCCAGGACACGTCCAACCACCTGGGCACCATTGTGCGTCTCAACGATGACGGCACGCCGGCCGACGGGAACCCCTTTCTCGACGACGACGAGGCCCGCGACGAGATCTGGTCCTATGGCCATCGCAATATCGAGAGCGCGGCCCTCCATCCCGAAACGGGCGAACTCTGGGTGGCCGAAATGGGCCCGATGGGCGGCGACGAACTCAATCGGCCCGAAGCCGGCCGCAACTATGGCTGGCCGGAAGTCAGCTGGGGGCAGCACTACGACGGCGAGGAGATCCCCGACCCCAGCGATGACGACGACTACGCCGGTTCGGTGAAACAGTGGACACCGGTTATCTCGCCTTCCGGCATGATCTTCTATACCGATGACGCCCTGCCGGAGTGGCAAGGCAGCATGCTGATCGGCGGACTCTCGGAGCATGGCCTGGTGCGCATCACCCTGGAGGGCGACGAGGTGGCGAACGAAGAGCGCATTCCGCTGGGAGCCCGCATCCGTGACGTCGAGCAAGGGCCGGATGGATGGGTCTACGTTCTCACCGATGAACAAGAGGGCAAGTTGATCCGCTTGTCGCCGCTCGACGAGAACGACGGCTGAGGGCAGCAGCACTACGTCACATAAAGCAACCGATGAAAACCGTGCTCCGCCAACAGCATTGCTACGTTGTAGACGTTAGACAAGGAATGGTTGCCAGCAAAAAAGGAGGAGATATGAAGATCGATAGCCCCCAGGACCTTTTCATGCGCTTGCTTTCCGAGACCAACAGCGCCGAAAAGCAAATTACCCGTGCCCTGCCGAAGATGGCCCGCGCCGCCGACGACCAGCAACTGGTCGAAGCCTTCCAGCATCACCTCGAGGAGACGCAAGGCCAGCTCGAGCGCATCGAACAGGCTGCCGACTCCATCCCTGACGTTCGGGTCAAGCGCCTCAAGAGCCACGCCATGGAGAGCCTGATCCAGGAAGGGGAAGAGCTGATCGAATCCACCGAGAAGGGCGCCGTGCGTGATGCCGGCTTGATCGCCGCAGCCCAGAAGGTGGAGCACTTCGAGATCGCGGCCTACGGCACCCTGTGCGAACTGGCCGAGCAGCTGGGCCATACCAAAGCGAAGGAGATCCTGGCCGAAACGCTCAAGGAGGAAAAGGCCACCGACGACAAGCTGAGCAAGCTGGCCAAGCAAGACGTCAACCGCAAGGCGCTTTGACGCAATACCCCATCGCGGCAGGTCGTCCCCCGACCTGCCCTTGTTTGCCGCAGTCAGGAGGAGCCGATGGCCACCACGGACGAGATGCTCAAGGCGAGCCTGATCCTGCAAACGGAAATCCTCGCCCGGCTGGAAGCGCTGGAACGTGCTCAATCAGGCAATACTGCCGCGACCTTCGACCAGCCCACCACCGAAGTGCTGCGCCAGATCCGCGACATGGCCGAGAGCGGCGGTTATGCCAACCTGAACCGTGAGCTCGAAGACCTGCTGGCACGACTCAATCGTGAGCCGTAAGATCAAGCCGTACCCGGCTCCGCCACGCCGAAGACGTGCTTGAGATAGCGCACGAAGCTTTCGTCGCGCGACATCGTCTTGCCCGGTGAATCCGAAATCTTGGCCACCGGCTGGCCGTTGCACGACACCATCTTGATCACGATATTCATCGGCTTCACTCCCGGCACGTCGCAGGTGAGGTTGGTGCCGATACCGAAACTGGTCCTGATCCGCCCCTCCAGCGCCGACTTGATCCGCATGGATTTCTCGAAGGTCAGGCTGTCGCTGAAGATCAACGTCTTGGTCATCGGGTCGATACCCAGCGACTCGTAGTGACGAATGCACTTCTCGGAAAACCACAACGGTTCGCCGCTGTCGTGGCGCAGGCCATCGAAGAGCTTGGCGAAATAGAGGTCGAAGTCGCGCAGGAAGGCATCGAGGGTGACCGTATCGGTCAGCGCTATGCCCAGGTGGCCGCGGTACTCCTGCACCCAGGCTTCCAGCGCGGCGCGCTGGCTATCCACCAGACGGCTGCCTAGCTGCTGGTGCGCCATGATCCATTCATGGGCCATCGTTCCCATCGGGCTGATGCCGTGGCGACGCGCCAGGTCGACATTGCTGGTGCCGACGAAGTTGCCCGGGAACTCCTCCTCCAGGACCACGACGATCGCCTCCTGCACGGGCTGGGAGAGGCGCCGCCGCGTGCCGAAGTCGGCCAGGTTGAAGCCCGCCAGTTGCTCGGGCGCGTAGGTTTCGCGCAGCGCAGCGAGCTTGCGGCGCAGCTGCGCCACCGCCTGCTCGACTTGGACATCCGGATAAAGCGTGCGATTGCGCACCTCGCTGATGATGGCCAGTATCGCGATCTCGAACAGAATGCTGTGAGACCAGGGCCCGTCGATGACGATGCACAGCTCGCTGCCCTGCATGCCGACCTTTACGTACTCGGGCCGAAAGCGGAACAGTTCCAGGAAGCGGATGAAGTCGGGCGACATGTAGGGAAAGCTCGCCAGGTAAGCCGATTCCTCGGGAGACAGCTGCAGCGTGGCCAACCGGTCGATCTGCTCGCGAATCTCGGGAATGTAACGCTCCAGGTCCTCGGCGTCCCGGCAGCGGAACTCCCATGTGACGCTGGCATTCGGGTACTGATGGTGGACCCCCTGCATCATGGTCAGCTTGTACCAGTCGGTGTCCAGCAGTGACCGGATGATCGGCCCTTCGCGGTAGGTCTCGCCCATGTCGCCTTCCGTTTATGTGATTCGGTACGGTCATCTCTCTGACAGGCTAGTGCTCGCCGCCCTTCTTCACCACCCGCGATGAACGCGCCAGGCCTTGGGTGACGGCGGCCAGGAAGGAATCCGCCGCGGCACGGGGCGGCCGGCTCGCCAGACTGCCGCCGACGAAGGTCACGCTCGCCACGACGATGCCCCAGACGCCTGCCGGCAACCCCAGGAAGCGATTGCCGACGGCATAGACGAACAGCACGAAGGCACTGGTGACGATGACGCTGACCAGCACCCCCAGCGCGGTGCCACGCCGCCAGAAGAAGGTACCCACGATGGCCGGCACCACGGCGACCAGCCCGGCCGATGCGGCCACGGAGAGCACTGCAATCATGCTCAGCTGCAACTCGGCGAAACCCAGCGCCAGCAGCGCGATGACCGGAATGACCCATTTGCCCACCGCCAACTGGCGCGCCTCGCTGCTGCCCGGCTTCAGGTTGCCGTAGACATCGCGAGCGACCATCGAGGAGAGCGTCAGCATGATTGAATCGATGGTGGAAACGGCCGCCGCCAGGATGCCGATCATCACGATCACCCCCAGCAGGGGCGGCACGTGGCCGGAAGTCAGCAGCGAGGGTGTGGCCAGGTCGGCGTTGTCGAGCCCCGGAAAGGCGACGATGGCCGACATCCCCCACAGCACCGAGACCAGGGTATAGACGAAGCCGAAGACCAGGAAGCCGAGCAGCATCCGGCGCATTGCCGAAAGCGATGCCGGCATGAACAGGCGCTGGCTGACTTGGGGATTGGAGAGACTGAAGAAGAACCATGGGATGGTCAGGCCCAGGAAGGTGGTGAAGGTGAACAGCCCCTCTCCCGGTACCACCAGGGATTCCGGGCGTTCGGCCGCCAGGGTGTCGAACAGCACCTGGAAACCGCCAAGCCCCTGGATGACCAGGTACGTGACCAGCGTGGACGCCCCGATCATCATGATTGCCTGCAGCGAGTCGGTCCACATCACCGAGCGGATGCCGGCGATAAACGAGAAGAACAGCGCCAGCGCCGTGGCCAGCACCACCCCGGCGGTGAAGGGGACCGCGCCCTGAGTCGTGCCCTGCAGCAGGTAGCCGATGCCGGCGAGCTGTACCGCGGCGTAGGGAATCAGGAACAGGCAGTTGGAGAGCGCCACCACGATGGCCACCGCCCGGCTGTCGTAGCGCCGGCCGAGCATCTCGCTCGGCGTGACGAAGCCGAACGCCTTGCCCACGGCCCAGAAGCGCGGCCCGAACACCGCCACCAGCGAGACCCCGGCGAAGTAGACGATCTCGAAACCCAGGGCACCGACGCCGCCGGCGTAGGTCAGCCCCGCCAGCCCCACCATCATGAAGGCGCTGTAGGTGGTCGCACTGTAGCTGAGCGCCGAGACGAAGCCGCTCATCTGCCGGTTGCCGAGAAAGTAACCCGACATGTCCTGCGTCTTGCCCTGGCGCGACAGGAAGGCGATGACGATGGCGATCGCGAGATAGCCCGCGATGGCCCACCACACGAGAGCAACCGTCACGTCACCGATCCTTGAAATCGCGTGTGAGGAAGACGTTCAACGCAATCACGGCCAACCCCGCCAGCGCCCAGAACAGGAAGCTGCCGTACCACCGCGCCACGTCGGTGAGCAGCGTGTAGGGCACCACGTAGCACAGCGCGACCACGATCCAAAGCAGCCAGATTCCCTTGTCCTTCATTCCCTTGTGCTTGCGCATAGATCTCCCTACGGCGTCGAATCGGCATCATCCTTAAGCCTAGATGATGGCGCCCGTCACGTTGAGGAAGCTGATGAACATAGTGGGTCACTGTGTTTTGAAACCATGCCATTCGAGTCAAATGCTGTATGCCCACGGCCCGCTACACTACTGGCAGGGTCACTGGAATGGACCTCGGGGAAACAAATGAAACGACCCGCAAGCTCGTGGCACGACCTGACGATATCCTCCTACCGGGCGGGAGTATTCGATCTGGATGGCGTCGTGAGCAATACTGCCCGCTTGCATTGCCTTGCCTGGCAGCAGCTTTTCGATACCTATCGCTCAGGGCTGGCCGAGCAGGACAAGGCATCGTTTCCGCCTTTCGATCCCATCGAGGATTATCGGCGCCATCTCGACGGCAAGCCACGTTACGAAGGAGTCCGCAGCTTCCTTGAAGCACGACGTATTCACCTACCGCGAGGCACGCCTCAGGACAGCCCGGATCACGAAACCATATGCGGACTAGGCAATCGCAAGCAACGCTTTTTCGTACAGCTCCTGGCCCAACATGGCGTCGAGGTCTTCGCTTCCTCCATCGCGTTCATCGAGTCGATTCGTACTGCCGGGTTGAAGACGGCTTTGGTGTCCTCAAGCAAGAATGCCCGGGACATTCTCGCCAAAGTTGGGGGTAGCCATTTGTTCGATGCCGTGGTCGACGGGATCGATTCGGAACGGCTGGGGCTCAACGGCAAGCCGCACCCGGACATCTTCAGCCACGCCGCTGAGCTTCTCTCCACTCCGCCAGACCAGGCCTTTGCCGTGGAAGACGCCCTTTCTGGTGTGGAGTCCGCCAGCAGAGCGGGCTTCGGGCTGGTGATCGGAGTCGACCGCGCCGGACAGCGCGAGGACTTGTTAGCTCATGGGGCTGATATCGTCATCGACGACCTGGACGAGCTGATGCCGTCCGAAGCGGTACCAGTGGAATCACTCCCCGATGCGCTGATGAGCTTCGATGCCATTGCCAAGCTTCTGGGGAACCGCCTACCTGCGCTCTTCCTGGATTATGACGGCACTCTCACGCCTATCGTGGATCGACCTGAACTGGCCGTGCTCGACGAGACCATGCGCCGCACCCTCAAGCGCCTGGCCCAGCACTGTAGCGTCGCTATCGTCAGCGGCCGTGATCGCGCCAATGTTGCCGCCCTGGTGGGTATCCGTAGCCTGGTATATGCCGGAAGCCATGGATTCGACATTACCGGCCCCGGTGGACTCTCCATGCAGCATGAACGCGCCATTGAAATGCTGCCGCACCTCGACACCGCAGAAGCACAGCTGCGGCAGCGCCTGGCCGGTATTCACGGCGTGCTCGTCGAGCGCAAGCGTTTTGCTATTGCCATCCATTACCGGCTGGTCACCGGGAGCGACTTGGAACGCATCCTGGCAGCCGTCAAGTTAGTCGCTGAAACACTTCCCCAACTGCGACGCACCGGCGGCAAGAAGGTTTTCGAGCTGCGGCCGCAGCTACCATGGGACAAAGGCAAGGCGATCTTCTGGCTGCTTGAGGCTCTCGACCTGGCGCAGACTGACGTCATGCCGATCTACCTCGGCGACGACGAGACCGACGAAGATGCATTTGCGGCAATGCGTGAGCTTGGCGGCCTCGGTCTCTTCGTGGGCGATGCCTCCCGTATTACTGCCGCCAGCCATCGGCTGAACGACACCATCTGCGTCGGCCGCTTTCTCGAGCGTATTGCCGACATGCTGGAACGCCCTCATGAGCGACTGGACACTTGATTACCTGCACTTCGACCCTGCCCAGGAGGAGCTACACGAAGCGTTGTGTACGCTGGGCAACGGCTACTTTGCGACCCGAGGTGCCGCGGAAGAAGCGGAAGCGGGAGAGATCCATTACCCGGGCACCTATCTTGCCGGCGGCTACAACCGGCTTACGACCGAGATCGCTGGCCGAAAGATAGAGAACGAAGACCTGGTGAACCTACCCAACTGGTTATGTCTGACGTTTCGCCCCGAAGGGGGCGACTGGTTCAACTTGATGGCAGTCGAACTGCACGAATACCGACAGGCGCTTGATCTCGAGGCGGGTGTACTCAAACGCCAGCTCTTGTTCCGTGATCATTACGGGCGTGAGACCCGGCTGTTGACGCGGCGTCTGGTGCATATGGCCCGTCCCCATCTCGCAGCTATCGAGTGGCGCCTGCACCCCGAAAACTGGTCTGGACGCATCTTGGTTCGCTCGGCCCTGGACGGGCGAGTCATCAATGCCGGGGTCGAGCGATACCGGCAACTGGCAAGTACCCATCTGGTGCCGTTGTCAACGGACGTTACTGATAACGCCACGGTCCGCCTGCAAGTCGAAACCTGCCACTCCCGGTTGCACATCGCCCAGGCGGCACGCACGCACCTGATCGTGAACGGCCAGGCGATGGAGTATATAACCGAAGTCGAACAAGAGCCCGGCTATATCGCCCAAGTGCATGCCCTCGACCTTGCGCCTGGCGATGAAGTCGTCATCGAGAAGATCGTGGCGATGCATGCATCCCGAGACCGTGCCATTGCCGAACCCGGGCTCGCCGCTAGCCTATCAGTCTCCCGAGCGGGGGCATTCGAGGATGTACTATCGAGCCATCAACGGGTTTGGAAACAACTTTGGCAGCGCTGCGATGTGAAGCTCGACGGGGGTGGACGCGCCCAGATGATCCTTCGCCTACACATCTTTCATCTGCTGCAAACGGTTTCACCGCACATCGTCGACCTTGACGCGGGGGTGCCGGCCCGCGGGCTTCACGGCGAGGCCTACCGAGGGCACATCTTCTGGGACGAGCTGTTCATTTTTCCATTCCTGAACTATCGCATTCCGGAGATAACGCGCGCACTGCTGCGGTATCGCTACCGCCGCCTGGAAGAAGCTCGCCACCTGGCACGCAAGGCAGGGTATCAAGGCGCCATGTACCCTTGGCAAAGTGGCAGTGATGGACGAGAAGAGAGCCAGCAGGTGCACCTTAATCCCAAGTCGGGGCGCTGGGTGCCCGACGACAGTTCCCTGCAGCGCCACGTCAACGCGGCGATCGCTTACAACGTATGGCGTTACTACGAGGTGACCGAGGATGGAGAGTTCCTGTCCTACTTCGGCGCCGAGATGCTATTCGAGATCGCTCGTTTTTGGCGCAGTGCCGCCAGCTGGAATCCACAACGCAAGCGATACGACATTCGAGGCGTGATGGGGCCCGACGAGTTTCACGACCGTTACCCCGACGCGCCGACACCGGGGCTCGACAACAACACTTACACGAACGTCATGGTCGCCTGGGTACTGGACCGTGCGGCGCACGTCTACGGTTTGATCGGCGAGCGGCGTCGAGGTGAGCTGAGCGATAGCCTCGGCCTGATGGACTCAGAAGTCCGCGAGTGGATTACCCTCAGCCAGTCTCTGTATGTACCGTTCCATGCGGATGGCATACCCAGCCAATTCGAGGGTTACGAGAAGCTGCAGGAGTTCGACTGGGCCGGCTACCGCGAGCGGTACGGCGATATCCACCGTCTTGATCGGCTACTCGAGGCGGAGGGGGATACCGTCAACCGCTACAAGGCATCGAAGCAGGCCGACGTTATGATGCTGTTCTACCTGTTTTCGGCCGAGGAACTGAGCGATATCTTCGCCCAGCTCGGTTACCCCTTCTCACCCGAGCTGATCCCGGCCACCATCCGTTATTACCAGCAGCGTACCTCACACGGCTCCACCCTGAGCCGGGTGGTGACCGCCTGGGTGCTGGCACGCTCGGATCGCCGTCAGGCGTGGGACGTGTTCCTGCAAGTGCTGGAAAGCGATATCGGGGACAGCCAGGGAGGCTCGACGGCAGAAGGCATTCACTTGGGCGCCATGGCCGGTAGCGTGGATTTAATCCAGCGAGGCCATACCGGGCTCGAGGTTCGCGATGGCATGTTGCGCCTCAACCCCTGCCTTCCCGAGGCGCTGCCGGGCTTGCACATGCGGCTACGTTTTCGCGGACATTGGCTCGAGCTCGACGTAAGCCACGACCGCCTGACCCTGACGGCACCCGAAGGTTGGTGTGAGCCGAAGCGAATCATGTTCTGCAACGACACGTATCCGTTCAGCGAGAGCCAGCCGCTGGAGTTGCACTATTCTCCAGAAGCACGCTGTTGGCAGGAACCTCATTGACCTTTCAGGGGAATGACACCGTGACTCGCTGTCGTTCGTTTAGCCCGCCGAGGCTCGGCAGTCAAAATAACTTGGCGTTCTTGGCAGGCATCTCCCGTAGCCGCCAGTAAACATACTACCTGCTCTTAGTTTGGAGCGGATATGCGTCGGGTTGATTTGGCAGCACCGCGTCAACGTCCCTGCGCACCTCGGCGAAGCCAATCATGCACGAAGGCCAGTTTCTCGAGCGCAACATCCGACAGCACGAAGGGGTAGAGGTCCGAAAGCCCCATGGATCGGTTGACGTGATTGACTCCTACGGTGAGAGACGCTGCGACATGAATCAGACGCATGGCATCCGGTTCCGAATAGGGATCCCAACCAGGATTCGGCAGCTCCGGTGAGGACAGACCCGCCGCTACGAAGCTGTCGGCGATATCGGTTAGATGCAGCAGGTGCGCCGCGGTCTCGGCCCAGTCCTCATGCGGATGCGCGGAGGCGTAAGTCGTCAGGAAGCGCTGTCGCCAGTCGGGCGGCGGACCATCCTGATAATGCCGCTGGAGCGCGGCGGGATAATCCTCACGTTCATCGCCGAACATGGCACGGAAGGCATCGAGGAAATCGTCGCGAAGGCTGAGCCGCCACCAGAGCATATGCGAGATTTCATGGCGCATGTGACCGATCATGGTGCGGTAGGGCTCGTCCAATGC
Source organism: Billgrantia hypersalina (assembly GCF_052584175.1). Lineage (NCBI taxonomy): Bacteria > Pseudomonadati > Pseudomonadota > Gammaproteobacteria > Oceanospirillales > Halomonadaceae > Billgrantia > Billgrantia hypersalina. Next base: position 640,138 of record NZ_JBMIQI010000011.1, on the reverse strand, counting down.
CTGGCGCCGGGTTGTACTCAGCACCGGGTCCGCCTCGGCCACGCTGATGGTCACCACACCGGCAACATGGCCCATGAGCACGGGGGTTGGACCCTCTGCGAGCAGATGGAAAACGGGGCGTGCCCCGGGATCTTCCGGCCGGAACCAATTCCAGCGGCCAAGATTGTCGAGGACCCAGCGCTTGGCGGCCTCGGTATGCGCCCAGTTCGGGATGGCATCGGGGATAGAAGGATCCGGGGCGAGCGCCGTCATGGCGCACGACCGACAGAAAGCACCCTGTTCAGGAGCGATCCAGTTGCAGCCGATGACTTCCCGGTTAGCACAGAAAGGAGGCATAGGCAGAAAGGCCCGCGCCTGCGGGTCGTAGGCAACCGGGGTGCCATCAGCGGTGGCCAGGTTATCGAACCATAGCGAACCGGAACCAACAGGATTAGAAAAGACGCGCATATCGAGCCCTCCGCAACAGGAACCACTAGAACGAATACAGCACAGATTACGCCTCCTAGCTTATTTTCCCGCCTTCAGGTGTCCTCACCCGATTCCTTTCAGTAGCGTTGACGTCAGGATGGCGTCATCAGTGTGCGATCGGGCTCGTCAATCGGCCGCCATGTTGCTATGGCTTATGGAGAACACTCTGCGGGAGAAAACGACTGTGACCCAGACCCAGCATGAAAGAACCGTGATGGCCTTCGATGATCAAGGCCGCGAATACATGATCGACATATTGCCCAGCGCTCGCGAACTCAGCGAAATGCAGCATGAGGGCGCCGTTAGCGGTACGCCGACCTTCCGCACCCGCGAAGGCCACGACGTGACCTACCTCGGTAACGGCGAATTCATGATCATGGTGCCTGGCGAAGAGGCCGGCGTGACCGTCCGGACCGACGATTCCGAGTTCGTTTGACAAGCCGAGCACGACGCCAGAGGAGCCGAGCGGAATTGGTTGACAAAGATCCGTTCCTTTAATAGAACGTTCGTTAAAAGGAACGGATCGAGACCATCTTGGATAAGCTATCACTCGGCACCCTGGGCCAACACCTGCAGTCACTGCGTCAGGCGCAAGGCTGGTCGCTGTCGCAACTGGCCGCCGCCGCCGGCATCGCCAAGTCGAACCTGTCACGCCTCGAGCAGGGAAACGGCAATCCTACGCTGGATACCATCTGGCGCCTGGCGGTACAGCTCAAGGTGCCTTTCGGCACCCTGGTGGCCCCGATCGCCGTGCCCTTGGGCGAGGCCGGCGTGGAGGTTCGCCTGATCGACCAGGGCAAGGAGCACCCGCAGGTCGATGCCTACTGGATGCGCTGTGCGCCGCATACCCTGCGGCTTGCCGAGCCTCATACCCCAGGCGCCCGTGAATCGCTCACCCTGATCAGCGGCACGCTGGAAGCCGGCCCGGAAGGTGACACCCGAAGCCTATCGGCCGGCGACACCCTCACCTTCGCCGCCGACCGCCCCCATCTTTACCGCACCGGGGATACCTGGGCCACGCTGCTGCTCAGCGTCGTCTATCACGAGGAACCACCTTCATGAGCCTGCAAGCCGCCGCATCGCCCAACCGCCCCTGGCTGACCGGCATGAGCGAAGCCATCCCGCTACTCGGTGGCTATGTTCCGGTAGCCATCTCCTTCGGGTTGATCGCGACCCAGGCCGGCTTCAGCGCCTGGGAAGCCGTGGCGATCTCGACCCTGATCTATGCCGGCGCCTCGCAGTTTCTCTTCGTCGGCATGGTCGCTGCCGGAGCCCCGCTATGGCTGGTAGTGGCCATGACGCTGCTGATCAACCTGCGCCATGTGGTCTACGCCCCCAACCTGGCCCCCTGGCTGACGTCCAGCCGCCGCTGGCCCTGGCTGATGCATGGCCTCACCGATCAGATCTTTGCCGTGGCCCACGCCCGGCTGCCGCAGCTCCCGGCCTCTCAGCGCCTCGACTGGTTCACCGGTGCTGCCCTGCTGGCCTGGATGAGCTGGATCGGTGGCACCGCGCTCGGGGCACTTGCCGGCGGCGAACTGGTCGCTCGCTGGGCCCTGATGGGTGAGATCCTGCCCTTTGCCTTGCCCGCGCTCTTCCTGGTGCTGGTGGCCCCTCGCTTCACCTCGCGGCGCTGGAGCCTGGCCTTGGGCCTGACCGCTCTCAGCGCCCTGCTGCTGACGCACCTGGGCCTGACCAATGTGGCCATTCCTCTCGCTGCCGCCTGCGGTGCCCTGTGCTTCCAGGTCGTCACGTTCGGCCCTGCGAAGAAGCAAAACCATGCGCAAGAGTGTCAGGACCAAGGAGACGGCCATGAGTAGCGCCCTCTGGATCGCCGTGCTCGCCTCGGCGCTGGGCACCCTGCTGATGCGCCTGCTGCCGCTGCTGTGGATGCAGCGTCGCCTCGAGCGGCAAGGCGATGACGACAGCCTCGAGGCCATGCCCCATTGGCTGAGCCTGCTCGGCCCACTGATGATCGCCGCCCTCCTGGGGGTATCGCTGATGCCGGTAGCGCCCGGCGCCACCTCTTGGCTGGCCACCGTCATCGGCGCTTTGGCGACCCTGGCCGTGTGGTGGCGCACGCGCACCCTCGGCTGGCCGGTGGCGGCCGGTGTGGTGGCCTATGGTGCGGTGGTGATGCTGCTGGGGTGAACTTCAACAGCGGCGCCCCCTCTCTTCACCTTCGTCGAGAACCAGCCTAGGAGCTTGGTACTTGCTACGTTGGCTTTCGCTTAGCGGTCTAGCGCTTCGGCGATAACACGAAGTTTTTGCTCAAGGTCGGCGTCGCTGTCCGCTGTACTCGTTCCATAGCCGAACACAAACATGTCCAGGATCCATCCTGACAGCTGCTCTTCCTTCAGGTGACAGCGCTGAAGCTCGATCATCAGCGGTTGCTGGTCCAGGGGAAAGCACGCCGTCGGGAGCATGGCTGGGAGCAAGCTCCCAGCGAAAATCAGCGCTTGGTCGTACCGGGCGAACTGGCTCCTGTCTTGAAAGTGCATACCGATACCGAGGCAGTGCACCACCGGGTCTGTTTCGGTATACCACCTGACGATGCGTGCAGTCTCCATCAAGCCGCCGGGGTGATTCACCCTGAGCAGGAAATCGGCAAGGAAAGGGAAACCTTCGATTTCGGGGATTGCCTGGATCGCACTCGGGTCGTTGACCAGCCGACGATACGGGTGGATTTCGCCCTCGTCGTATTGTTCTGCCTCGTAGGGAATACTGAAGGAATCGTCGTCAAGCCGGACGAGCAATTGAGCGGTGTGGGTCATGGTGCTTCCCCTGATTGCATGACGCCCTAGTCTATCTGACGCCATCGCGAACTTCCGCCATGCCATGGAGGGCCGCCCGTGTCGCGCACCCGACCGTTGTTTCCAATGATGGCCATACGGTTCAGATCGTCCCGCAAGCTTCGGGGAGCAAGGAAAACCCGCCAGCCGCACAGGTTGTATCGAGAGGCCAGGGGACGGTAGCGGTAATTGTCCCTGCGGGCTACCTGCCCCTGCCGAGGAATGGCCAAGCGAGGCACAGGGTGTAGCACAGGCGGTAAAGACTTAATTTAGGAAGAGGAAGAAGATGGTGGGCCCAGTAGGATTCGAAGCTACGACAAAAGAATTATGAGTTCGCCTTTAAAACAATAAGTTACTGATATTTCAGAGTAATCGACTGTAATCGAGCGAAAGGTACAATTCTTTAGAGTCAGTAGGTTAGCGAAGTTTGAGGATAGCACAGGAAGCTGGTGTGTACCGTTGGTGTACCTAGGGGGTGGTTTAACTTCGAGGCAAACACTAGCCAAACAACTTACAAGGATACATTCTAATGGTCACCTTTATTTACATTTAGCCGACACCCTTCAAAGCCCAGATTCTTCACCGCTTGATGGTCGTGTGGGCCATCCGTGTCGACGTGCAAGGTCATAACATACTGATCTTTCTGACCAAAATGCCGCCTGGCGAACACACGAGCGGCATGCTTCACATCCGCACTGATCAGTGCCGGCTGATATACGAGATGGACATATGATGTTGGTGGTGTCGCGAGTGCTCTTCCTGCGCTTGCCGTTTCGATATCGCGGCAATATCGGACTAATCCCCAACTTTCATAACAAGCAGAACTCTCACCTCCCTAAAGCTATCTCTCTATATACAAACCTTGAAGCTGGGGAAGAGTCAGAAAACAAGACGGCCTCGAATTACTAAATCCTCCACTTGAGTTTAGCCTCAGCTTGTCGTCGTCGCTGACATCGACACCGTAGAGGTCAATGAGCCGGTCGATGATCTCAGCCAGACGCTGCTTCTCGGGGTCGTGGGGCTTGCCTGAGCCGACTTCGCTGACCGAGGTAAGGCCGCAGTCCTCCCCGGCGACTTCCAGGCGCAGACGTTTCTCCTCACGCTTGGTGAGGCGGTAGTAGGGCAGTTCCAGCTCGCTGACGTCCTTGCCCCTACTGTCGTAGCCACAGACCATGCCGGCTTTCCAGCCGTCGGCCACCATGGCCTCGATGGTGTCCTGCTGGGACCGGCCTTCCCTGCTGTTCGCCATGTTATACCCTGCGCCTGGCGTAATTATGTGTAACAGCCTAGCGCTTAAAGGATATAAGGAGAAGTCGACTTAGGCCGTTAAACCGCCAGGGCACGCCGCATCATTGGCGAAGCTTGACCAAGGCCTGCTCCAACAGCTCCAGTGACTGACGGTGCTTGTCGGGTTGCATCTTCTGGATATTGGCGAGCTTCCAGCGCACGGCAGGCAGCCGATCAACGCCAAAATGAGCAAGCAGCTCCCAGTCAGGGGCCCCCTGCTTGAAGGACAGAAGAAAGCGAACATCCTCATCCGTCATCAGCTGGCCCAGCCGCGACAGCAGCTCATCACGGACGCTCTCCAGCCCCTGTAATGGAAGGTCAACCCTGGCCATCCCAACAAACTCCTGTCGGTAGACGTCGTCCAGCGGTTTCAGTCGCGGGTTGATCACTTCGTTCAAGGGCCTGGGATGCCCCAGCAGATAAACCAGGAAGCCTTCGAATACGCTGCGATCCAAGCCGCCCTGGTTCAGAAGCAGCTTCACATCGAAAAGGTCCCTGGGGTGCTGGCGGTCCAGCGCTGCGCAGATCTTGCCGCCATACAGGTCCGGAAGTGACACCACCTGCACCGCAGCAAAGCCGTACTCGTCCTCCACGGCTTCAACGACATCGCGCTCCTGAGGCGGGTGAAGAGTGCCACGCAGTACCGGCGATACCTCTACTTTCACCTGGCTACGCCCTCGGCACACCAGGATCCTCAGCTCGTCTCGGCGATTATCCTGAAGCTCGGCCCCCACGCCTGGCAGCCGCGCACTGAAGGTCTGTGCCAGTCGCTGCAGCGCCTCGCGACAGCGTCGTAATGCCTCGTCACGGGTCTCCAACGGTAGGTAGGCCAAGTCGATATCGACCGATAGACGGGGAAATGGCTGTACGAAGAGATTGATGGCCGTGCCCCCCTTCAGAGCGAAGCACGGCTCGTCATTGAGAAATGGCAGCAACGAGACCAGCAGCCTGACCTGTTCGTGGTAGCGAGCTTCAATCGGCATGCAGGAACGCCTCCGGCACCGTCACGTGATATTCCCTGTCCAGCTTGCCGCCCTGGCAGAGCTGCCGCTTGCCTTTGCCGAGGTCCAGTCGACGTGGTTCCAGACGACCGTACCAGGCATGCCCGGCGTGGCGAGCCAGCACCAGGAAGGCCCGCTTGGTTCTCACCGAACGGCACCCCTCCAGCAATGCCTGCAGCCGGCGTGGACGCAGCGTATTGAGCCCACCGAATGTGTCGACCAGCTCACTGCTGAACAGCAACTCATTCGGCGTCACGGCGATCCACTCCAGAACCGCTCGCTCTGGGGTCGATACCTGCAAGCTGAAGGCCCTGCCATCCGGCGCGTAGTCCATGAAGCTGCCGGGAAGCTGCACTGACAGGCCCTTTTCAGAGTGGAGCACCATCCGCCCTGCCCACTCGGCGTCACTCAACCATCGGGGCAGCCGAGCGGCCTCCTTGCCATACAGGTGCGTCGTGCGCTCTCCCATGGGCAGGTAATGGACAAAGCCATGCAGTGCCAGGGCCGTCTGGCCACCCGGCCAAAGTAGTGGCAACCCCAAGTCGTCGCTTGCCTGCAGGGCGAAAACTGCGCTCTCCCAAGTAAGAGGCTCTCCCGCTTGGCAGTAGGTGCCGTGCCCCACGCGTTGCAGCCAGCCACTGCTGGCCAGTTTACGCGCCTGATCTGAGGTGACGCCGTGTGATGCCAGCCAGGCGGTCGTAACGACGACGCCATACGGGATCTTGTGCAGCAGGTGGTTTATTTTCACGCCCAAAAGCGGCCTTTAATTCCGTTTTCAGTATGAAGGATAAACCACAACGGTTTATCTTCAAGCACAGAATCGCCATGCCATGCCGCTTTTAGCAAAGATTTTAAACCTACAGCCGATCTTCGTCCCTGATCGAGCCAGGGGATAGCCCATCACAGCAGTTGCAGGATTTAGTTGGCCAGCATCGATGCACCACGTTCACCTCCAGGTGACCGACGCGAAGCTGTAGCGGGTGGGAACTTGAGGCATGACGCCAGGCTGGGGACGCCGCGGCAGAGGACAAAGCGGCCACACATCACATTAATCCTGATAATGCGTGTACTTTTTCGCACTTCCCTTCACTTGGTCGGAGGGATATTTCTCTGCATTCTTCTCCATCTTCGCCCAGCATGCCGCTTCGATATCCACATTCAGCTTACCCGCCAGGCGGATCAGATAGAGCTGAACATCGGCAATTTCGTCACGCACGGCGGCCAGTTGCTCCGCATCCAGTTCTCTGGACTGCGCCTCGGTCAGCCACTGGAAGCACTCCTGCAGCTCAGCTGCCTCCACCGTCAGCGCCATGGCCAGGTTCTTGGGGGAGTGAAACTGGTCCCAGTCACGCTCGGTGGCGAACTGGTCCATGGCGTCGCGGAGCTGCTTGAACGGGTCTGACATAAAGTGTCACCTGACTCTGCGGTATCGGATAGCGATGAGCATGCCTTCTCTGCCGCTCGCTATCCAGCCGGCATCGGCATAGGCGACCATCCGGCCGCTCACTCGTTCACAGCACGGAGAGGAATTCACCGATGACCTTCAGATCCTCGAGCTCGTCCTCAAGCACGATGTCCTTGTAGCCGAAGGCGTTGGTCTGGGGTTTTAGCACGATACGCTGGTTCACGAACTCGCCGTATTCCTCGATCTTCTCGCTCTGGTACAGCTTTACCGTAAAGCTGCCGCCGTGGTCCGGGTCCTCGATGGCGCGATGCTGCACCACGACGACCTTGCCTTGCCGTGTGCCGCCAGGGTTCGCACGGAACAGGCACCAGGCGCCATTAGGGATGCGCCGGTTCATCGACTCCCCCACCACTCGGCTGACGAACAGGTCGGGGCTTATACGTACGTGATCCGGGAGTTCGACCCAGTGCTCTGTCTCAGCAATCTGCATCTCGCTGAACTCACCAGCGGCGATGCTCAAATCGTACACGGGCACATGACGCTCGAACGGTGCGGCCTGGTCACGCGTCACGATGGGAAGGTGCAAGCCATCCAGCGTCTCGGCCTCTTCAGTCAGATCGGTATGCTCGGAGGCTGCCTGCGAACGGGCGAAGGCCGCGAAGTACTCGCGGGTCTCAGGGTCCGTTGCATAGACGTAACAGCCCTTCTGGCCCCGCGTCATCAGTGTGCGATAGGTGTTCTTGATGATCTGATCCGCCTGGCTTCGGGCGTGCTCAGGGTCATTTTTGAGCATCGTCTTGTAACCATTCACCGAACGGTCCTGCCTTGCCCGCTTTCCCGCGTCTGTTTCGACACGGCCGTCACGAATCACGAAGTCGTCGCCGATGATGACGCCAACGTAGTCGAATTCGAGCCCCTGGCAGGTATGGATGCAGCCGACCTGCTCTGCTGAACCATCGGCGATCGCCCACAGCATGCCGTCATCATCGAGGTTCCACTGGGCTGCGAAGCCATACTCGGGAAACACTATATCCATGGCGTGCTGGTCCTTCTTGCTGGCCCAGGGCCAGCAGTACCCCGCCACCATACGTGCCTTGTTGGCCTTTCGATTCTTTTCAAGAATGGCTTGACGGAGTTTGCAGGGATCAGCGAACACCTGGAAGTCGTAATCGATGTCCTCCAGGTCGGTGTTGGCCGTGGTGCGAATCTGCAGCGCATGGTCGAGCCACGCAAGGTAACCATCCGAGCCGTTGCAGCGAAACTGCGATGCTAGCTCAAGCTCCTGCACCACGGCGCCGCACTCGGCTGCCCGCCGCCTGATCTCTTCGACCGTGCCTACGTCTTTCAGCGTCACGCGTTGCGCCTCATCGATAAAGAAGATCGAGAAGCGTGACGCGGCGATCACCTCCTTGATCTGGCTCTCGCCCAGGTTCTGATACATGCCCGACTTCTCGTTCAGGCGGTGCGCCTCGTCGACGATCAGCGCATGGAAGGTATCCGGCTCAGCGTTAACGTAGCTGCCCGAGCCCTTGAACAGGTTGTCGATGTGCGTCTTCTTGCGCGTGCCGGTCAGCTTCTTCTTGAAGACCTCCCGAGGGGCCGAGTTGCGCGAGACGTACTGCGTCATCATCTCGCGCTTCGTCATCTCCACCAGCAGATTGATGGCCACCACCGACTTGCCGGTGCCTGGCCCGCCCTTGACGATCAGGCACTGCTTGTTGCCGCTAACTGCACGATGCGCAAGATCGATGGCGGTTTCATAGACGAGCTTCTGGTCATCGATCATCAGGAACTCGGCGTTGCCCTGCATCATCGAGGCCAGGGCATCCGCCAGGTTCTTGCTCGGCTTGATCACACCGTGCTCGATGCGATACATGATGTCGTTGCTGTCGCCGTACTTGATGTGCTGGCTGAGAAACTCGGAGAGCTTCAACGCATCCTGCGAGATGAAGATCGGCGCACGGCTTGTGTGGTGCTCGTAGAAGGGATCATTGATGGCGTCCCCCTGCTTCATGTTGTGCAGATAGGCGCAGGGCACCAGGCGGATCGACTCGGAGCGTACCGTCTCGTTGTAGTCCTCGATCAGCGCGCCATAGGACCACGCCTGATACGATGGATGGTTGGTCTCGCGTACACCGCCTCCCAGTTGAGTACGCACGATGGCATCTTTCTTTGTCACCTCGACGGACTGCCACTGTTTCAGTTCCACGATGACCGCCGTATCGTCCCGCTGATGGTTCTTTCCAGTCAGGATGAAGTCCACACGGCGATTGGTCAGTGGGATGTTGTACTCGATGGCTACTCCGGCTGAAGCGGGAATACCCTCATCGAGCAGAACGCTCATCATGAAGCGAAGGGAGTTCTCCCAGGACGTCACTTCTCTGCGCGGCGAGTTGCGGTTCAGTCTGCGTGCCACCTCGTTCTCAATGGCGTCGGTGATGCGATTGGCTCGCACATCATCGATGAACTGCTGCTTGGTGGCATTATAGACCAGCAATTTATTAGCCCCTTACAAGATTCTTTTTAATTTTATGAACATGCTTTGGTTGAGCATAATTCATTTAACCGCCGGCCACTCATCCAGTCTCAAACGAAGCATATACGAAGCCAAACTTATGGAGGGTATTGTACAAAAGACCGCCTGAGAGAGGTTACTTGAGAGGCATGACGGTTTGTTATCTATAACGGCGCTGCGCTGGCCAAGCCACGTAAACGGCATATTCATCTTCCATGCGAGCGAGGCCCCTAGGGGCGCCGGAATGCCTCCTGAAGCAGCAAAGCGTTAATCGGTCTGAAATTCCGCAGCCTGATAATTAGACTGACTGGCCAGGGCCATCGGTGCCAATCAGGCCCCGCTTACCGACCTGCCAGAGGACCGCATAGTGTTCAAGGCGACGCTTGCGCTCGAGGGTCTCGGATAACACGGCACGCAGGCTATCCCACCTTCCCTGGGTATCGGGTGAGAGCAGGGTCAATGATGTGCCTCCTGAGAGGCCACGTGGGCAAATGCTGCAGCAGTCTCTCGCTTGCGATGCATTGGTGGGCCCAGCTGGACTCGAACCAGCGACCAAGGGATTATGAGGACGCTGAAGCACACCTAAACCTTGTAAATTCAGAAACTTACGGGACGCCCGTTGCGTGACCTTGCAGCACAATGCACAACTATGCGGGACTCACTCCCGCAAAACTCCCACAGCCCCATGGCCGGCAACGCCGGCCATGGAAGTGACCTGCATCAGGCAATGGTGATGTTCGCGATCCCCCGCCGGCCCAATCGGCTTAGCCCTGCTGGAAGTTAGCGCCAGCCTACGCAAGGATATCAGTCTTAGCACGTCAGGGACATGGCACGCCCGTTTATTGACTTGAACGCGCCAGCGCGATAAACCAATAAACGCTTGATCCGTCTAATCACTGTTAGCTGCACAAGAAGAAGCTGAAATGGAATTATGGTTGCGAACTGACGAGCATGAAGAAGCTGTCTCAGCTCTAGAAATGGTTGCGGAATCATCCGCACTAGTCCTAGAAAATTGCTACAGGTGGAAGTGGGTTCTTATCTCTACTCACAATACACTCCAAGGGTTCATGGTATTATCTTTAAGGCAGGGAAACGGACTAAAAGCATTAAAAGACCATATTGCTGAAAAGTGGCTAAAAGCATATCGTGAAGGCGGTAAGTATCCCGCTGAGCAGCTAGACACGTTTTTAAATTTGTATAAAAAAGTAAAATCAGATCAAATGATTTTCTTTGTTCACAGCAAACCATTTGTGGCCACTCATGACCATGACAAAGCTGTGAAAAAATTAAATTCATTACGTAATGAGTTTATACATTTTGCACCTAAAGGATGGTCTTTGGAATTGGCGGGGTTGCCTAAAACCTGTCTTAACTGCTTAGAGGTTGCAGACTTCCTGGGTTGGCAAAGTGGCAATGTCCCTTGGTATGAGGAAGAACACAAGGAAAGAGCTGAAATAGCTATGAGAAGAGCTATAAAAAATCTAAAACACGCAGAAACAAAATATGAAGAGGCAGCTAACAAGTAGCTTCACCAGACAACATACTCGCTGCGCTCGCATCATTCCAGTGAGCTAAGCGTTAGAGGGTAGGAGAAAGTAAGTGGCAGCTGATGATCGAGAGAGCTTCGTTCGGTGGCAAACCGTCACACGAGATTATTTTACATCCGTTTCTAACCTTGTGCTTGGTCTTGCCACAGGCCTTCTAGCCTTTTTGGTTTCTGGTTTAACTTCCTCGCAGCCCACAAGCACTTGCTTACTCGTTGTAGCTACAGGCTCAATGATCTTGCTTGCGGCTTCCGTTGGGCTGGCGATCTGGTGCGCTATCAATCGCCTTCGGGATTTTCGAGCTACAACGCAAATTGCACGCTCACGCTACAAGGGTGAACAGGTAAGTTCCGACGCTCGTCAAGAGACTACGGTTCTGGGCCAATTATCGTGGCGACTATTCTGGTGGCAACTCGTACTGTTCGGCTTTGGAGCAGTCGGGGTCTCTATCACTGTTATTGCTCAGATGTGGTTGTAACCCATGCTCTCTAACAAGACCATTACATTCGCTCCCTACTGCCGCCGGACGCTCGCAATCTCACGCCGTTTGTGGCAGCGTTATGTGATCCAGTGAAAAATTTCTGACTCAAGGAGTTTAAATGAAAATCAAAGACTTGATTGAGAAACTGCAACAGTTCGACCAAGATCAATCCATCGTTTGCTATTCTGAGAACGAGGGGCTGAGATCCGATGACGGCCCTATCCAGATATTCGAGCTATTGAATGTTTCAGAAGTCGAGGCGGAGGCCAGCAGGCTAGACGATGGCGTGGGTAATCCTTGGCTGAAGTTCGGTAAATCCGACAATTCGTCAAGGTTTGTACTTATAGAAATCACATCCGATGCCTAGGCCACTCGAAGCAATACATAACCAAGTGCATCAGTACGCGCCTTGCGACGTCTGACGCCAGATTCGCTGCCGCCGTTGTGCACGGCGTTATACGTTTAGGGAGCCTCACTGATGAGTAGCATTGGAATTCTCGCCTACGGATCACTGATCGAAGATCCAGGCAAAGAAATTGAACCGCATATTCGTGAAAGGCGAGAAAGAATCGTAACGCCATTCGCGATAGAGTTTGCTCGGTCGAGTTCTACACGCAATGGCGCACCGACAGTTGTACCTGTCGAAAGTGGGGGCTGTCGCGTCCACGCTACAATTCTTGTCCTAGGGGAAGGCATTAGCTTAGAAAAGGCGGAAGACTTGTTGTGGCGGAGAGAGACGAGAAATGAGTGTACCGACAAGCACTACAGCGCTCCATCCGAACCAAGCCCAAACAAGATGATAGTAGAGAGACTCGAAAATGTCGCAGGCACCGAAGTTGTACTTTATACGAAGCTTGGGGCCAATATCACAGAGCCAAGCGCTGCTAAGCTTGCCGATCTTGCTATCAAAAGCGCCAAAGGCAAAGCCGGGAAGGCCGGAAAGGATGGCATCAGTTACCTGATGTCGGTAAAAAGGCAAGGTATCTCAACACCGCTGATGCCGGGCTATGAGGATGAAGTACTACGAAAAACCGGTGCGTCAAGTCTTGAAGAAGCATTGTCACGATGCCGTGATGGAAGCGTATAGCTGATTGCTTCAGCCGACTGATAACCCCATTCACTGGTCGCCGCGACTTAACCTCCCCCGATGTGAGCAGGACTTTCAGCGAAAATGGCCGCTCCCCTTCGCGTTAGCAATTGGAAAAAACGGCAAAAATGCACTGCAAGCGTAGTTTCGACATAGCCGAAAACGCGACCCTAAGGAAACACTATTACTTGCATCACGTTGGCAGACTCCCATTGCCCCCAGGCTGGCCGAGCAAGATTGTTTGCATGAAGTGATTCATGCACTCCGAAATACTATGTGCAACCGGGTCAAGTTCCCCGTTAGCGCCGTATTCCAGTAGCATCTTCAACGCTGTTGGGGTTCTCTGCCCTGCCGGTGTCGGCACACACACTAGACTTTGACCAAGGAACAACACCGGCCTTGCTACTTTCCGTATGAACATCTCATCCCACTCTGCCTGATCGCGATCAGCACCAGCTTTTTCAGCCAAGCCACAGAGTTGATTACGCAGGGCCGTCATCGCACTATCAAGGTCGGAAAATTCTGTCATCCACAGCGCCTCATGATCAAGCGCATTCTTTGTATTGATGACGACCATGCCACGATCGGCACTACATTTAGGATCATCAATTTGAGCAGCACCTTCTTTGATCCTCTCGTAAATGGTCTGCCCATTTTTTGAACTGATTGTTTTTATTGCCAAAGCCCATCGCTCGGGAGGCTTTTTTCCGTTACTTTCCTCAATCGTAAAAATTACATCAGGATTATCGCCTTTGGCATTCGTCGGATGATCGAGATCGACCTGTGTACCGACATGTGCAGCAAGACAGCCAAAGTAAAGCTCCGCCATTTTGCGACCTGTATCGTCATTATAGGCACTTCCAGCATTTTGCGAAAATGATGCTGTTTTGATCTTGCTTTCAGCAATTAATCTCAAATGAGGCTCAAATGTATTAAACTCGGAAATAGGTTCTACAGAGAGTAGCTTGGCTGCGAAGTCATGAACCCCTGCTGCGGCGCGTAAAGCTGTGTCAGGTTGATCGCTCCCGATGATGTCGGGATTCTTCATGATCTCAATAAGCTGTGTGAGGGACAAAAGCTCATCTTCTAGCGATGACCCAACAGGGGGTTGGATGCCAAGTTTGCTTAAGAGTGCTAAAAAGCGGTCGCCAATTGTGTCGGCATTTGCAAACGGTACAAACGTCATAGCTCCATCCCCTCCGCAGCCTAGTGTAATCACGCTTAATCTTTTCTGGTTCGCATAATTCTAACAACTTGGAAACAAAGTAAATAGCCCCATCATTTTACCCAACAGTCGTTGACTCGGGAAATGCGGGTTTAGGAGCCCTCAAACTGACCACATGCCTTCTCGATGATCGCCCAGCCCCATCAGTATCCAGTACGGTGCTGTAGGTGTAGAGAGGATCGCTGTTATCGGCCATAGCCGGCCGCATCTTCAAATACCGATTTAGCCCGGCCTCCACCCGGTATTCATAGCGGGTGATCAGGATGCCCAGCAGCGTGTACTGCTATGTTGCCGCCTTCTTCTTTCGGCGTGGTGAACGGGCCATGACTGCCTTCCTAGATTAGGCCAAGATGCATGAAAGAAAACCGTCTCAGAATCAACCGTCATTTTATGGACATACCAGACGCTCTTCTTCCTTCATAAGCGTAGACTGCAAAGGCTCTTCGATGATTATTTTCTGCCCAGAACGGCGCATCGTAAGACAACCTTCATGGTGATCGATAAAGAGGTTCAACTGTTGCATTGGAGAAGCAGTTTGCTTGTAGGGAAGTCTTCGCGTAATCATTCTTTCGAGCTGATGGGGTTTGAAAGATATTCGCATGCAATTTTGGCCAAAAAATGTTTCTCCTAGCCAAGCTAACCAACCTGGCCGCGCGCAATGTCTGCTAAGAGCCGGCCTAATCTGAATTTGAAATATTGGCATAATGCTGGTTTCACCAGCAGCATTTGGGTCCAGTTCAACAGTCAATGGCCGGGTTTCAAAATACTCTCTGGCCTCAGTAAATGCATATCCTATCATAACCATAATGATGGCGACTGCGACGCTGACTATAACCTGCTTTCGGTAATATGATAATGACTCGAGGATGCGATCAAAACGACGCGGTCGATTTTCATTCATAAAGCACCTCTTGGGGTACAAACAGGCTATCATCTCGTCCGTCATCTGACTCAACACTTAAGTGAAGCGTTGGAACATCAGAAATTAGATCAAGGTGTTCTCCGGGCTCAAGTATCGAACACATAACCGTAAGAGAGTCTTGATCCAGATATAGAAATACATTTTCTCCCTCACCTGTGGCCTCCAGGGGAGAGAGCTGATCGGATGTACCAGCAACACCTAGCGCTAAAAAACATCGACTTAAATCTGAAACAGACTCCTGTAGCAACTGTTCTATCTCATATTGAAATTCTTCGACATCCGAATCAAACAAAGATCTTGCAAGAGTCAAACGGATCACGACACCTTGCACGTCGCCTAAATCAACTCTCTGAATTAGCTTCCTCCAAGGAGCTTCTGAATAGTATGAGCTTCCGGTCGAGGAGGCACCGCCAACACTAAAAGTACAAATCTTTTGATTGGGATCTGAGTATCGACCGACATCAACATCCGGATATGTAATGGCAACGGCATCATTATCGACCGTGCCCGGTTCACATCGATATTCTGGATTACCGGCATATACTAACGGGGTTGCCATAAAGGCTGTAAAAAGAATTAATGCCCCACCAAGAAATGATCGTTGCATAACCATACCTCAATGAGTGGCCCGCATCATCATGATGGTGGCTCGGTCTTCAGCACAGAGTGGCGATAGCAGTGAGTCATGGCAACACCGTACCTGATGGGTCACGGGTTGCACTTTGTCATTGAGACCGCCCTCCCAGAATGTCGGAACCCATAAGAAGTAATGGGAATAAGCCTTAACCAAATGTGAACGCTTTCAGTGAAACCAAGCATAGCCGACTTTTTTCGCCCTCGCGAGGTGTGCTGACCTAGGCACAATAGCAGGCTAACAAATCATGAAAAACCTGATAGACCCTGATGGCATCAGTACCTGCCCCGGCCTCCTTCAGCAGGGTTGTTTGCAGGGTTAAATCTGCCATTCTCTTAGCAGCCCGAAAATTTAAGTAAATCTTGCCGTTACAGACAATAAAACAACAACTGAAAACATCCGGCAGGGATCTATTGTGGCCCTTCCGGGGGCTTCATCTCATGATTACAATCATGATAAGAATTCCCATTTTGTTTCTTTCCTGGCATGTTATTGCCTTTCTCATCAGAATCAGCATCACACCGACCAAGATAATAGCCAACTGTAAGAAGAGGCGCTGCCACCAGCGGAAACACCAAAGCAGACGAACTAAAAACCAGCGAAAGCGTAGCTATTGCTGCCATTTGAGAAGCGCCAAAAACTGCCGAACTAAAAAGAGCCTCTTTGTTAAAATAATCCTTCATAAAAAAATACATAACCCAATCTTAATGCTGAAAACAGCTTTTATCCATAGCAAACAAACAAACCATAGCACAATAAAAAACACTCTGCCCTCACTTCAATTTTCCCCCTGCTCATTTTTTGGCGCCCCCAAACAGGATATTCTTGATCTACCGGAGGCCTTGTGCAAACTCCATCACAAACGATGATTAAAAACTTTGTTAAGTCGCTTCGGGTAAATAACAGATAACCGGTTTCGGGTAGATAGAATGTCTCATCCCGATGTCTTAACCCCCATCTCACTTGGTATATTTAGCTATCACTACCGCCCGCGATCCGGATCACGATCACGGCGCCGCTTTCGCCGGTAACGCCGCACCTTTGGCTGATCGGAAGGCGCAGGGCCGCTATCGCCCTCCTCTGAGTCATCCCTTTCTTCACTCTCCGAAGCGGCCCGCGCAAAGCCCCTGGCCAGCTGTCCAGGCTCAAGACCTCGCGCCGGATCGGCCGCGCGGTCAAAGCTTTGATGGGCTTTTTTCGCGGCCTCGGCTTTCCGCTCTTCTGCATCAACCTCACGCCCCTTACCCACCAACCAGTCCGGCAGCGCCGGCATACAGTTGTCCGCCCCGCGCCCGGCGACGTTCTCCTCGCGCTGAAAGACCTCGTCGAGGGATTTCGCTTCGCGCTTTTCGACGCGGGCGAGAGCCTCCACCCGGCGCTGGATATCGCGTGACTGCAAGCCTTGCCGCTGGGCGAGATCCCGGCGCTCTTGCCCCTGCCGCTCACGTAGCGCCTGACGCGCGGTGAGATAGGCCCGTTCCCGCTGCCGATCCCGCCAGGCATGGAGCTTCTTGCGCACCAGCTCGGCGCCGGTAACCCGCCCAAGAAAAGCTGCCAGACCGCGGGGACGGTTGCTGTCCCGCTGCTCACGGATACGCCGCATCTGCGCCTCATAGGCTTCCCGCAAGGCACGGCGTTCATCGCGCTGCTCTGTCAGCAGCGCCTGACGGTCCTGATGCTGCTGCCGGCGCAGCGTTGTGGCCTGCTGCTCCAGCCCGCGCCGCCGTGCGGCTTGCTCGCGCTTCAGCTGCGCTGCTTCCTCGGCGCGCTGCTCGTCATGCTGGTGGCGCTCGATGGTCTTGCGGTGGGTTGCGACGAGCTTTTTCGCGTCCTGGGCGGAGGGCAGCGCCTCCGGCGGGAAGTCTTTTTCCAGGAAGGCGCGGATGTCTTTCGTGCGCACGGTCTTGTCATCGATCAGGCGCGGCAGCGCATGCATGCCGCCGTAAAGATCCACCAGCACATAGGGGCGTTTGCCGGTCGCGAGCATATAGCCTCTCTGGGCCAGCGCATTCACAAAGGATCTGGCGTTGTCGCTGTGCCGCCAGGCCTCGGTGACCTGTGCTTTGTGATCGCCCTTCGACAGGCCGGTAACACGCTTCTGGTGCAGCTCGTAGAGCGAAAGTTGCTCGCCCCGGCCGTCTTGATGATAGCCGCGCGGCAGTTCGAGGCCATGGTCCCGCGCGAACTCACGGGTGACCATCATCAGCTTTTCATGGTCGAAGGCCATCGGCACGGCCCGCTCATTGTCGGTGTCGATACGGGACCAGACGACATGGCAATGCGCCCGCCCGTATTTTTCGTGAAAGACGATGGCGCGTGGCTGGCCGGACAGGCCGAGCTTTTCCTCGGCCCGGTTGATGAAATCGGCATATTGCTCGGCCGTCAACGGCCCCTGCGCCGGGTCGGGATTGATGGACAGGCTGTAGAGATAATTGCGGCAGCGCGTCAGGGAATGCGCGAGGGCCTCCCACTCCGTCATGGCACCGTGCAGATCATCGGCAATTGCGCCGCGCACCTCGGCCACCTCGACACGCTCATTGTCGTGGGCGTTGAGCAGATGTGTGGCGAGGTCCTGGCCGAGGCCGCGCTGGCTGCCGAACGGAATCATGGCGACCGCCCCATGGCCGTGAGCAGCAGCGTGCGGATATCCGCAAGGGAGCGGGAGATATCGTCCAGAACGGGCTCATAGTCGCCGTCTTGCCCGGCCTGCTCGAGCTCCCGGAGCTGGCTGCTGATCCGGGCGGCTTCAGCCATCAGCCGGGCGAGCTGCTGCTGCTCGACGGGCGGACGGCGGGACTGGCGCGGCGGCGCATGGTAGAAGACAGATTTGGTGATGAAAGCGCATACCGACAGGCCGGATTTTTGGACGCGGGCGTGGAACTCGTCCCGCAGCTCTGCGGGAGGCCGGTAGGAGATGGGCGCTTCGCGCCTGTTGCGATCATTTTTTTTCATGCTTCCAAGCTATGCGCGCCATCAGCGTTCTTTCCTCGCGCAAACCTCGCCGGCCTGTCCTGGGCCCGCCTTATCGATGCGTGCCACCGGGGTCCGGGGCATCCCCGACCGATGGGATTCCAAAGGGAGAGCCGGTATCTCCCTGGTCGAAGCCGGCGGCGAAACGCCGGTCGTGGTCCATGGGCGCGAAAGCCCTGGTCGAGGGCTGCAAGGGGCGCTGAAATCCCCTTGCTCGATGGGGGTCCAGGGGGAGAGCGGAAGTCTCCTCCCTGGGCGTGATGCAACGCCGAAACGTTGCCTCAGCCTGGTCGCGCGGCTTTATGCGGGGCAGGCTGAGCCCACTCACTTGGCGAAGAAGATTCAAAAAATCTTCTGAGCCTAGCTGAGTCACTGGGGGGTCCGCGGGGGATGTGAAATCCCCCCGCAAGGTGAGCGCGGTGGAGACCACGAAGTGGTACTACCGCGCACACCTTGTACTCATCGGTAACGCCCTTGGGCCTTGGCCCTTCTTTAAATGCTACCGAAGGTTGCCTTAATAAGTGGTTAACGCGCTTGCCGCGTTATGCCGCCCTTGTTTGTAGCGCGAGGTTGGGAAAAGGAAAAGCAATTATTCATGTCGCCACAATAACAAAAACGCCGCGCCTTTTAAGGCGCATCCACAACCCCGCCGGAGACCGGCGACGCGAAGCAGCGGAGGGCGATATGCACGACGACCTGAGCACCCTGGACCTGACTGCCCTGAGCGATGACAAGCTCCGGCAATTAATCGCAGATGGCCGGGACGAACTGGCCCGGCGCAAAAAAAAGCGCAAGCAGGAAACGGCCACCCGCATCAAGGCCCTTGCCGAGGAAGCCGGCCTTGCTGTCATGGTGAAGGACAAAGTGCCAAAACGGCGTGGCCGCCCGCCGAAAAATCGTGATCAGTAAGACACGATATTATGGACGACACCCCACCGGGTGTCGTCATCTTTTGCTCAGAAATCACTATTGACAGAATCATTCACCAAAGATATCAATTGCCATCTAAACCATATGGAAATGAGAGACACTATGAACGCTAAGGAAAAAATGATCCACAGGGAGAGAGTTGAGCTATTGAGAAAATGGCGGGAAGCGACCACTCTTCTTGAAGAGATCGCACAATCCAGGCTTCTTACTGAAAAAGATGATCGCATTATCCGACATGATGTAGCCGGCCTTAACAACATGAAGTCGGTGATCGTAAGTCGCTGGAAAAAAGAGGACAACCAGCCACCAAAACCCTAATAACCCGGCATCAATTTTTATACGATTTTTTGCACCTCATCTTTTATATCACTTGACCAGCCTATCATGGCATCAAGGACTGCACCGACAGGGATATCGCGACGGATAATTTTTTCGATCTCGTCTTTTTGTTCTTTTGCATTAGCAAAGCCTTCAGAAACCAGATGAATCTTATCCTGGCAACGGGCAACAGCTATGAAGTCGTCTATATTGTGAGATATTATATTGGACATGCCATTCACATAGGGCAGGAAATTTTTGACCAACTTATACTTTCCTGTAAAGAACCATGTGTGATCGGCCTCCAGCTCAGCGATGGTTTTTGTCAAATCCACACCTTCTGCGATAAAGGTCTGCTTTAGCATTTCACAATGCCTCAACAATTCCTTGGAAAGTGAGAAGGCTTCACCGGGAAAATAGGCTATAAGCTCAGCCATCTCCTTTACTGGCGAATTATTCCTATCGGCTTCTTTCATCAGCTCTGAGAACTGGCTTAGCAAGGTAAGTCCGGCCGTACCTGCTTCAAGCGCCAGCTTGAGGTCCACGGGCGTCATGGCACTTTCTCACCGGTTGCGAAGATGTCTTTAGCTTAGTTCCTGGGTGAGAACATGCAAGAATTCGAAGGTTTGAAGAGCTTCGGCCCCGGGCCCAGCGTTCGTACGGCTTCATCTTCGGCATCTTTCAGGAGCTTGACAAACTCATCTGAACGCTTCAGCCGTGCAGCCCCTTCTGACATGGTGACTTGTTCACCGCCCCACCACCTGAAGGGCATACGCGGGTCGGCCCCAGCTTCCAGCAAAAGCTTGACAATCTCTATATCTCCACCTTCAACGGCTTTTCCAAGATAATATTGCCTAATATTGGCGCCATTAGGATTTGCTCCATGATTGAGCAGCTCCTCGACACGCTCTTTATATTTCCAGAAGATCGCCACATCGAGCTCGTGATTGAGCGACCTCTGACTTTTAAAAAGGTCTCTTAGTCTTGACAGCTTTCCCATATCTAATCCTCCTTGATCGTTCCGAACTAAACACCTCCCCATCTAGTGTCAAGAACAAAGCAATAAATCTGGCAGAGCGCCCTGCCCATACAAGGTTCGCGCGAGGCCACGAGCCCGAACCGGCCGCCACACTGTCAGGACATGCCCTGCCAGTAACGGTGACCGCAATGAGCCGCTTCCCAGACGATTTCATGAACGATATTCCGCGGGGCGTCGCCAGCCGGTATCTGCGACAGCAGAGCGTGCCGCAGGCCCGCTGGCAGCTCCCGGACGATATCCTGGCCAGTCCGGCGCTTCAGTATAATCCCGCCAATCCCGGGGGAAAGATCCTGATCGGCGCGCTTGGCGACCGGCTGATCGGGGTCGAGGATAACCGCCACGTCCTGACCGTGGCGGGGTCCCGCGCCGGAAAATCCGTGACGCTGATCGGCAACCTCCTTTTTTATCCGGGCAGCGTCCTTGCCCTTGATCCCAAGGGCGAGCTGGCCACTATCACGGCCGAGCGCCGGGCGGCGCTCGGCCAGAAGGTCTGCATCCTCGATCCCTTCGCCAGTGCACCGGACCGGCTGTCGCACATGCGCGCCTCCTACAACCCGCTGAGCGTCCTGACGCTCAGCAGTCGGACGATCATCGAAGATGCGAACCTGATCGCCGATGCGATGGTCGTTCAGGGCGCACAAGGCAAAGATCCGCACTGGGACGAGAGCGCGAAAAACTTCATCGAGGGTGTCATCCTGCATGTAGTCACCTGCCCGGCCTATAGCAAGGCGCGGACGCTGCTCACCGTGCGCGAGCTGATCAAGTCCGCGATGAAGCCGGATGATGGCGCAGAGGCGGACGAAGGCGATGAGGAGCCGCTCTGCGCCCTGGAGCGCGAGATGCTGGAAAATGCCATGCGGTTGAAGGGCCGCCGGAGCAGCGCCGATGTCGGCGGTGCGATTGAAGGCGCGGCGCGCGATTTCTACGAAAAGAGCGACCGCGAGCGCGACAGCGTGCTCTCGACGGTACGGCGCCATACCAAGTTTCTGGACTACACCTCATTTCGCAAGGTGCTGGGCCGCAGCAGCTTCAGCCTGGAAGAGCTCAAAACGAACCCGCGCGGCCTGAGCGTCTATCTGTGCTTTCCGGCCACGCGCATCGACATCGCCGGGCGCTGGCTGCGCATATTCATTAACCAGCTGCTCCAGGCGATGGAGCAGCAACCGGCAGCACCGGCGGCGCCGGTGCTAGTTTGCCTCGACGAGTTCCCGGTGCTCGGCCATATGAAACAGATGGAGAATGCCGCCGGCCAGATCGCCTCGTTCGGGGTCAAGCTCTGGGTCGTGTTACAGGACTGGGGACAGGGCAAGGCGCTCTATGGCGAGCGCTGGGAAAGCTTCGCCGCCAACGCCGGCATACTGCAATTTTTCGGCAACAACGATGTGACCACGACGGAGTATCTGTCGAAGCGGCTGGGAAAGACACGGGTCGAAGTGGCGCGCAGCGGCGAAGTTGCGCCTGAGCAGGCCGCGCTGGGCCTGAGCGGCAAGACCAGCGCGAGCGAATTGCACGACCTGCTGAGCCCGGAGGAGATCAGCCGTCAATTCGCACGCAGCGACCGCTACAAGCGGCAGCTCGTGCTGTGGGCCGGCTATCATCCCATGATCCTGCAACGGGTCGAGTATTTCGACCGGCAGAGCCCGGTCGCGCCTTATTTCCGGGTCACGTAGGCGTCATCCCGGAATTGGCAGGCAGGGTTTTGCGGTATTTCAGAATTTTATTTTCTGCTTTGGCCTGCCTGAATTCTCTGATCGTAAGGTAACGCGAAAGCGCGGGATCGTTACCGAAAGCATAGGCTAGCTCCGAAGGCAGGCGTCCCTGCCGGTCCCGCAAGATGAAATTGCAGCCCGGCTGCCTTGCCAGCACGCGGACCGCCTGACGCGCCCTGGCAGCGGCGGCTATATGCAACGCTGACTGGCCGGTTTTCACATCCTGATAGTTGACGGGCATACCGGCCTCTACATAAGCCTCTACAGTATCGGGGTTCCCGCGCTCAACGGCCTGCAAGAATTCGCGGCCGAGCATTTCATATGCCAGAGTATGCTTTCCCTCCTTGTCGTGGACAACCGTCTTAATTTTCGTCCGGATATCGCCATATTCAAGATCACAGTAATATTCCAGATATTCCTGACTATACTCCTGAGGCGCACCCTCATCATCATGTTTACGCGAAACCATATTTCAGCACCCTTCAGGAAGCGAAACGGAATTCAAGCACCTGTTGCGCGGCTTGTTTTTGCACGGATGACAAATTAGACCCAAAGGCATCCGTTACTTCAACACCGAACTTATGGTTCATAAGATAAAGGAACCGCCCTCCCGTCTTGCTCCATACCCCCATATCATTTACTGAATAATAACAATGATTTTGCCCTGAACTCTTTTTCTTGAGAAAAAGAACCAGAGTATCCTCCGGGGTAATCACGCCCCAGCCACCAGACGTGCTTTGCGAAAGCAACTCACTGGCATCCCTGTGGCCTTCTGAAGACGCTACTGGAAGCGGCCCCTTATTTTCTCTATAGCGCGCACATTCCTCAACGAGCTGCACCACGCCCAGATCATCCCCGCCATCGATACGCTGAACCGTCATGTTCAAGACGGTAATGGCGTCCTGCTCCTTATATTCCGCTCTTAGCGTTCCGCACAGATCCGAAACCGAGAGCGTAAAACTGTCTGTGCAGCTTTCACGCAGATACTCGGCGTAGCGTAACGCGGCCTGATAACCGGGCCTATATTCTTCCAGCTCATCTGCTTTAAGAAGATTGATATCCTCATGGGATAAGAACGAAACAATCGCGGCCAGCGATTCAGGCTGCGGGACCGGAAAATGCAGCCCCCTGCTCTTGTTGCTGACCCCTTCGACAAACTGCCGTAGCCGCTCACCGCCGATTTTCAGGGCTCTGCCAATCTCCACATCGGTATAGACGGCGATGGCTTCACGCACGTCGCACCATGTGTGCTGTGAACCAGCGCCAAGATCATAAAGCCGGTACGCCCGGAGCGCTTCACGGACGCGCCCAAGCTGCCAATCTGACAGATACCCGAACTGCGGCCCCGTTGGCTGTGGTTTACCCATGTCGCCCCTCCTCCCCTGCTCCATATCGGCCAGCCGACCTCCTACAAGGTTAGCGCGAGGTTGGCCCGGTCGCTCCCCTGCCAGAGTGACAACAAGCGCTGCATCACCCGGCAGCGCGCGAGGAGGACCGAGCATGGCTAAGCAAACGCATGAAAGGCATGTCTCGCTGTTCGAAGGCGAGCCGCTCACTGTCTGCCGTCATGATGAGCTGCAACGGCAGGTGATCGACGTCTACATTCAGGAGCTGACGCCCGAAAGCGTCAAGCATGCCGAGAACCTGGCGGGACTGGTCATGCTAATCAGCGTCATCGGTCTGTTCATAACGATGACGGAACAGCCGATCCTCTATTTCCCGGGGTTTCCGGCCATCCTGATCGGAGGCGGGATTTTACAGCGATTCCTGTATCAGGCCCTTCGCACAGAAACCCGGGTCTTATTCACGCCGACAGAATTCAAGGTTCTGCGGCGCGGTCGGTGGGACGTCTATGACCGGCACCTCAAGCACAGCTTCGTCATGCTCAAGCATGACGAAGCCCGTCAGGAGCGAGAGAAGCAGGAATGCCAGGCCCGCGCCGCCCAGGCCAAGGGCCAGTACAGCACGCCCCGGCGCTATTACGACGATTCCTTTCACATGGTGCTCGAATATTTCGGGCAGCGGCACGACATCGCCACCGTGTTCGATGAAAAGCGGGCTCGCGCTGTCATCGCCCGCCTTCAGGCCTGCGATTCCATGATGGACAGCCATATCAGGATGGGCGACAGCCACACCCTGAGTCCCGAGGAAGAATGGGGCGCGCAACCCGGCGGCCTTCCCGGCCAACACCGGTAACATGAGGAGGATGGATCATGCGTGTAATCAACAATCATCCCGCTGAAGGCCGCATCCTGTTCGGTGCCGTTCGCATCATTGCCTATCTGGTCTGGGCTATCCTCGGGCTCGCGCTCTGGGTGCCGTTTCTGGTGCGGGCGGTGCTGCTGTTCAACGGAGCCATGATCTATGCGACCGTCACGCAGCACCGCGGCCGCCTGCTCGTTGCACGGGGCGTGCTGGATGTCGCGACGACCTTCTACATTCTGGGCTTTCGCAACATACAGGAGTGGACGAGCGAGTATCCGCCCTACGATGCCCCGGAAGTCAGCCTGGCCATGAGTCCCATGAAGCTGATGGCGTGCTTTGTGGGCGAGCTGTTCTGGGCCGTGAGCGTCTGGTGCGTGTTGCTGTATCACCGGTCGCTCGCCCTGATGCTGCTTGAAGGCGCCGCCTATGAGATATGGATCGGCGTACTGATCTTTGTGGCCGGCGCGGTGGCGGCCATCATCGTGATGGAAAATATGCGCGACAGGAAGGCAAGGCGCACCGCCTCCGGCTGATCCCGGAGAGCGGTGCCAAGCCCTGTACAGCGAAGAGCCGGCTTATGCCGGCTCCTCATTTTCGCCCTGTGCTTTCGGCGGGAGCAAGACCAGCTCGCCGTTCACGGGGAGCGTTTCCAGCTTCACCTGGAAGCCGCCTTTCTTGTTGGGCCAGGCATGTCCGATCCGCGACCAGTAGGTCTTGTTGTTGTTCTCCGTCACGTGATAGGCGATCAGGGCCGGGCTGTTTTGTTTTGCTGTGTTCATGATGGTTCTCCTTTCGGCTGAGGGTTGATGTGCGAACACGCCCCCTTTGTCAGCCGGCAGGAAGTGGCCAGGGCACAAGGTCGCAGGTGCGAATGGAGCGGCCCGCAGACCGGACTCGTTCCGGGCGAGGACACGGGAGCGATTCCTGCGCCTGAAAGGTCTGCCTTGTGCCAGGGCCACGGTCGGCTAAAAAGCGGGTCGTATTCGCTTCGGACACAACCCGCCGGAAGGAAGGCCTGAAGCACGCATCGAGCAGCCCGGTCCCGACCTATGCAACGTGAAAAACACGACAAGATATGACCGGCGAGGCCCGCGGCCTCCAGCAGCCCCAACAAATGGCGCCCCAATAAAGCGAATGCTCACTCGCCAACACGGCCGGTCGGCCGCCTTCATCACGATCCAGGCCGGAGAAGTGACCAGATCATGGTCTTTGACGATGCGGTAGTAGGATGGTGTGATGCCGGCCTTCGTCGAGCTACTGACTGGATGGTAAAATAGATGGCGTCGAACTCAGAAAGAGGGTTGCACGATGAGCGAAGCCGACTGGATCGAAGCAGAGCGCGTGGAGCTGTTGGAGGAACGCAGAACTGAGTGGGCCGAGAACAACGTGGACATAGATGAACGTTTTGGCCCCGGCAGCTTTGGCTGCCATGAGGCGATGCATGTAGCCAATATGCTCGCGGGTCTGGTCGAGGGGGAGCTTTGCAACCACAGCGCCGTGCTGCGCGATCCGCATTGGTACAAATGCGCCCGGCTGGCCTGCGACAACCTCGCCCAGCTCTATCTCGCCATAGGCAAGGAACATCTGAACGGCCAGGATTCACCAACGCCTTGAATCTATTAAGGATTCCACTGACCAACCCCCGGCGCATCAAAGAGCAGGTTAAGGTGGTTGCGTGCCCCCGCAACTACCTTATCCTTCGACGGGTCTCTCTTACTGAGCGGCCCGTTGTCGTTAGCGGCAAGGATCAAAATTCCGGCGAGGTCGCAGAGCAGGTCGATTTCCAGTTTGCCGTCGGCGTTTGGTATCAACTCAACCCCATGCCCTGATACAGCTACAAATCTTCCATCCAGTCATTGCGACGACGTACTGGCCACCGCGCCACGCTGATAAAAGTTTCGTGGGCGGCTGTTTTCCCCCTCCCGTTCTAATTCAGGCCGGCACACGCGCCTTGTGCCTCCGTTCTGGCGATACAGCCCCTCAAAACCGCAAGTGAAGACACTCCTCCTCTGGCGTTGCGGCCCGCTGCGCGGGTGCGGGTTCTGTGCTGCATGCCCTCCTCCAGCGCTGCAAAGGCGCGGACTGGCCGGGCCTGAAGAACATCAAGGAGGAAAAAATGCAGCCTCTCTCATTCACCTTCAACAACCTGGCGCGGCAGCACACGCCGTCAGAGGAATGGATCTTCTGGATGATCGTCTTCTGGATCATTACCGAAGACGATAACAGACAGCGCGAACGCAAGCGCCGCCTCGCCCGGAAGAAACAACAGCAACACGAAGACGACGTGCAACGCGACCGTCGCAAGCGTCCTCTCGCACCGAGACCGCCAACACCTTGAAAGGATGACAGCGCTCGGCAAAGCGACCGCTGCATCAAACGGTGCTTCCCGGCGCTGCATGGTACGAATGTTAGGAATCGTGCGTGGAAAAAAATTTTCTTGTTATCTGCGTGATGACAGGAATTTTATAAAAACGGCGGAGAGGAAATTTGCTGCGGAAGTTTTCAAACAACCGACCATATCAAAGCACTGCCGTCAATATTTTCATTTTCCAGACTCATCTTCTTTTAAAGGCTCGACAGTTACAGCCGGGCTTGAAGGCAAAACTCGAGTCTCCTCCATCTCTCCTGAAGTCGAACAGGACTTTCCGAGATCAATTATGCAAAATTCTTTATTTACTGCGGTTAAACTAGCAATTATTGCCGAGAGCGCGACTATGGCACCAAATGCCTTTTGCCACCAAGAAAGGACAAGATTTTCAGACTTGACAGGCTTACCATTCCAGTAAAGCTTGTTAGCATCGTCAAGGCCAAACGAGCCTAACTCCTCAGCCTTAATACGCCTGATTTTTGGCATAATTAAATCTACCGTTTAGCAGATAGCAAATCTAATATTTGTTTAGTCTTTTCTTCAATTTTATTGACTTGATCTCTAGTAGACGAGATATGAGAAATAATTTCCCTCTGCCCAACATGCATTTTATTAAAAGACGGCGATAGCGATTGCTGAAAAACCTCTCTAATAGGTTTTTCGATTATACGATGCTTTGCCTCTTCGTCTAGCTTATCTTTATTCATGCTCATCTCTTGCAGTAAATATTCTACGTTCTCACTTGTCAAGCAAGAACCATCAGACTCTCCAACCTCCACCTCGATAACATGTCGTATTTCTTTATGTTCATCTGCCGGCAGCCAAAGCAAGAGCTCACTTAAAACTATCTCTTTAACAGCAATATCTGCTCCTTCTTTATCGTAAAGAGATAAAACAGATATCCTTTCCTCAATTTCATCTGGCAAGGTCACCTTCTCTACATTCACCACTTTCAGAGAAGATATATGCTCATTAAGCTGCAAAATCTTTTTACGAATGGGATCGACTCGCCAGGCGCATGCCTCTACCAAGTCAAACAAATGCTGGTAGGCACAATCAAATTTTACTTTCACTTCCTTGACTCGCATAAGAATATTCCTAAAGGTAATATCTTTCTGAAGCCGTCACAGGAAATTTGAGTATAGATCACAATTTAAGCGAAATGAGAAGAGTGACAAAGCCGCATCATGCGGCTTTGTCGTTTTCGCCCTGCATGCCGTGCAGATAGTCGGCGGCCCGCTGCGCGTGCGCGGCGGCGCGGAAGATGGCGCGCTTGTCGTTGCGCAGGACTTCCAGCCAGCTTGCGATATAGGCGCTGTGATCGGCCCTGGGTTCGAGCTCGATGCCGAGATCCGCGGCCAGGAAGGCGCTGCCGAGCTCGGCGACCAGCTCCTCCTGGGCGTAGCCTGCATCGCCCCAGCGCTTGCGCCCGAATTCGCGGTTCAGCCGCTCGGGATGCCGCGTCCAGTGCGTCGTTTCGTGCGCCAGCGTGGCGTAGTAGCTTTCGGCGTCGCGGAAGGTCTCGAAGGGCGGCATCTGGATGCAGTCGGCGCCGATGGCGTAGTAGGCCTGATTGCCGCCATGACGGATATCAGCACCGGTGGCGGCGAAGAAAGCGTCGGCGCGTGCGATGCGCTGCACCGGATCGAGCACCGGCCCGGCGGTCCGGTAGTAGTGATCCGGCAGCCCCTCGATCTGCTCGACGTTGAAGACCGTGTAGCCCTTCATGAAGGGGATGGTCTGGTCGATCTCCTCGCCGCTGTCCGCATCGGTTTCGCTGCGGGTGATCGTATTGGCGTAGACGACCTGCTCCCCTTCTCGCCCTTGCGGACATGGCCGCCGAGTTCCTTGGCCTGGCGGAAGGTCATCCAGATCGGTGCGCTGTATCCGATGGCGGCGGCTGCGCCCCAGAGCATCAGGATGTTGATGCCGTTATAGGGCTGGCCGTTATGGCGGAGCGGTTTGGTGATGCGGCCGGCGGCATGTTCGGCGTTCCAGAGCTTAATCCAGGGACGCACGCCTTGCTCGAGGTCGGTGATGATCTTGTCGGTGATCCGGGTGTAGATATCGGTTTTTGCTGCGCTATTGCGTGTCATGGCTTGTTCCTCCGTTCTTTGGTTTTCCTCACGACGCGGAAAGCCATAGGCCGGGGGAAAAGCCGGAAGGACACCGGAGGGGAACGGCCAACACGGGAGCCGCCGCAGGCGGCGAATGGAGCGGGCAGGCCGTTGTCCTTACGGCGCACCCGGCCAGATTGAAGCGTTATGGATTGAGGAAAACCGAACGGAGGGACCGCCCGCCAAAACACGCGCGCAGCGATAACCGCACCGAACGAAACCAGATCACGGATCGTCACCGACACGAAGACTGCGCCGCCTTGAAAGACAAGAACGTCGTGCCGGCGGCCACAAGCCTCCATGCGACACACGGCCAGCCCGCGGCAACATCCTGCCAATCCGGCCGCCGACGCTGTGAGTAAGCGCCCGCTCTGGAAATAAACCCCGGCAGGCGCAGGGCGGCCCCCTTGTCCGTGCAGGGGGAGCAAGGCGCGCCCCGGCGCGATATGGTCCCGCTACCCGAATGCGGGCAGCAGACGTAATCGACGCCGCTCACCTTCATGTATCGCCAAAACGGCGCAATTCGAGCAGGCGGCAGCCGGCACCGCAGACCACCGGCCGCACGATGCCATATCTGTGCCGCGCTATCGCCGCCACAGCTTGCTGCTACTTCAGGGCATCAACTGCCAGGCCCGCCCCGGGCCAGACAAAACGCCAGCTATGGAAGCGACCATGAGCGTGACGCGACGACAGTAAAGTAAGTACTTGCTGTCAACAGGAGGCGCGGTCGGGCCAGGTCTGAACATTCACGCCCCTGCCTATGTAGGCTGGCCGCAGGATCAGGAGGTGCGAGTTCACTAGAACAGGCTCAGCTGCTCAGACTGGCCGGGAACGAATAGCGCTGGCGGCCCGCACAGCACGAAGCTTTTCCCGGCGGAGTTAACCAGCATGCCGTGATAGAAGCCATTCAGGTCCGCGCGCGCAGTATCTGCGTCGCGCGTCTTCTCCCGGTAGGTCACCGGCGTGCCGTCAAACAGCCCTACCGGCACCAGCAGGTACGCCTCGGCTGAGGCCATGACTCCATTGCCATACCCCGTGCCGATACAGGTCCAGAGCGCGCCCTTCCAGGCAAAGGGCGGACGCACGGGCTTGCCCATACCGATATGATCGGCGCTATAGGAGGCATGGATGTCGCCTTCACCGATGGTCCGCTCTGCCCGGTGACACCACCGGCCCGTCGCAAGACGGGCCGGATCGACGGCATAGGTTTCAGAAGTGTCGGACAGGCGCGTCATGCTGCACCGCCTTTCGCCATGGCTTCCGCGGCCTGGCTGAGCGCCTGCGAGTTTTCGGTGATCACCGCCGCGTTCCAGGCGGCGCGAGCGTAAGTCAGAAGCGTGTGTACCGGCGCAAAATGCCGGTCGCGCTCGACCGGCAGGCCGAAGACGCCGCGCACCGATTCCAGCTCAGAGATACGCACCGGGCCAAGCTCGGGATAGCCGAGCCCTAGGTCACCAAGGCCGGTCGCGATGTCCGGGTCTTCGGGATCGAGCTCTGTCAGCAGCCAGGTGCAGTTCGCATCAGGCGTGAAGAGCTTCACGACCGGCAGGAAGTCGGCCGGCTCCCTGCCCTCTGCGTACAAGCCGGCATTGATGCGGCCATTGCGCAGGAGCTGTTCGCGGATGGGTGTGGTTAAAAGCTTCATTGTCTTGTCTCCTTTTCATTTCCTTAAGACGCGAAACGAAAAGGACGGGCGCATAAGCCGGGGGATCACCGTTAGGGGAACGGCCAACACGGCCCTGCGAAGCCTCCGGCGAAGCAGGGGTGGGGCGGGCAGGCCGTTGATCGACCGGCGCGCCCGGCCAGGATCGCGTGAGACTTAAGAAACGAGGGAAAGGAGACAGGCTGGTGAAGACAACGACCGCCCCAGCCATCACCGGACAGCGGCCCCGGCAGGCAAGCGGCCATCAATAACGATCAGCGATTGAGGCTTTCGACTTCCTCGCCGCCTTCGGCCACGATGGCGGCATGCTCAAACAATCGCCGAGTCGCTTTGTCCAGGAAATTCACCGGCATCGCATTACCGGCAATCACCATACTGTCGGCGCCGGTCATGATATCGATCTCAATGCGATCCCCTGCTTCCAGATGCTCCCGCAGCAAGGCATTGATCCGGATATTGGTCATCTGGCTTGGCCCCGGATTGGTGTAGTGAGAGAAGCGCCGCCGCAGCCTGACCGTTTCGCCGATATAGTGGCGGCTCTGCCCTGCCCCCAGCAGGCGAAACCGGTAGAGCCCCGCGCTGTCCGGCACCGCCGGAAAGATAAGCTTCCCGCTATCAGCCAGCATCAGCCGTCCCAGCACACGCCATGTCATGCCCACAGAGAGCTCCAGCGGATTGATGCCGCCCGCTTTCGGTAAGGCGCTGATATCGAAATTCTCCGCCGCGACCCTTGCACGCTGTGAGCCCTGTCCTGGTGTCGGCGCAGCCTTCCCGCCAGCGCCGGTATCCCGATAGAACGTGACGCTTTCTCCGGTCAGGTTAAGAGCGCCGGTCCGCCAGCCCGCTGAGAGCCAGGCCATGGCTTGACGGCCCTGACGCGCGTCATTTGCCCACCAGGCCGGATACAGCCGCGCGCTCGCCGGCAACACAAAGCCGAGGATGGATTCCAGCTGCCTGAAACCGGCATGCCACTCGGCGCCGTTCAACGACTCCAGATAAGCACCCAGCTTTTCGTATTTGCTCATAGCTGCGCCCCGTCATGCGCAAGGGATCGACGCCGCACGGCTGAAACCCGCCCCGCCGGGGTTCGGTTCACGAGAGCCCGGTCCCCGTCAGGGGATGCGCCCGTAATTCTCCTACCCGGCATCACGTGGACAAGACCTCCTCCAGCGCCTTGATAATCGACTCCCGCGTGCCGGGTCCCGACCTGTCCAGATTAAGCTCACGCCACCGCACGGCCGGCAACCGGTCGAGCCCCTCTATCCCCAGCACCTCCCATGCCGGATTGCCTTCATAAAAAGAAAGCAGGAACGCCTTATGCTCATCCGGCATGCCGGACAGGACCGTGCTGACCAGCCGGTCCCTGGCATCCAGCAGCGTTTCAAGCGCTACGGGCCGCTCCGTCATCCCGGCAAAGTCGGTTTCGTATATGGCGTGGATATCCTTGGCAGTCGGCGCTAACAGGGAATGGGGCGAATGATCGTGACTGATCAGATAGACGATAAGCGCCGTGCGCAGCGCATCGCTCAAGCCCTCTTCCTCCAGGAGCAGATGAACGTCGAACAGGTCGCGGGGATGCTGCCGGTCCAGCGCCGCCAGGATCTTGCCGGCATATAGATCAGCAAAGGACAGGACCTGTATCTTCGCAAAGCCGAACTCATCCTCGGTCGTCTCCGATACCGGCATCACGGCCGGTTCATAAACACAGCCCCGCAGGACCGGCGTCACCTCGACCTTGATTTGCAGGCGATGTTTGGTGCGCACCACGAGCTTGTTGATCGCTCCCTTCCCGCCGGGGGCCGAGCCCTGCACGGTCATGTCCGGAAACGCGCCGGTGATGCGCTCACCGATCCGCTTCAGGGCGCTATCGATCTCTTCCAGCGATTGCGCCCGCTCCGCCACCGGCAGGTAAGTCAGATCGATATCCACTGACAGACGCGGCAGGTCACGAACAAAGAGATTGATGGCCGTCCCGCCCTTCAGGGCAAAACAACTTTCCTCGGCGACCAGGGGGAGCACCGAGACGAGCAGCTGTACCTGCTGCCTGAATGTGGGATCAAAGGGCATCCATATCCTCCGGGACGGTGATTTGATAGGTCTTGTCCAGCTTGCCGCCCCTGGCGATCATCCGCTTTCCCTTGCCCAGATCGATCTTGCTGCGCTCGATCATGTCCAGCCACTGAGGCCGGTGCCGGTCGGCAAAGAAGAAAAACAGCCGCTTAACCTTGACGCTCTGCGCTTCCTCGAGCAAAGCCTGCATCTTGCGCGGCCGCAGCGTCACAAGCCCTTCCATAAACTTGTCCACCATATCGAACGAGGTACTGTTCGGCAGCTCGTCGATCAGCTCGAGAATCGCCCGCTCTGGGGCAGAGCGCACCAGCGGCCAGCCCCACGGCCCCCACGCATCGACATCCAGCCCCCCCGGCAGCCTGGGCGACGCGCCAGACTCAGCCGGGTCCAGAGAGAGCTGATCGCTGTAGCCGGGCAGCGCCGGCAGAAAGCGCGCGCGGTTATGCACAACAAAGGCCGGCATATCCGGCAGCTTCGCAAGCCAGGAGGGCAACTTGCGGTCGGTATAGAGATGGACAGCCTGCTGCGCCTGATAGAGATAGTGGGAATAGCCGCGCATCTCCAGGGCGGTCCGTCCCCCGAACGAGACGGGATAGCCCAGCAACACCTGCAAGGAGATGACGACCTGCTCCCAGCGCAAAACGCCGCGCGGCCGCCAATAGACACCGCGTACGGGACTGTCCAGCCAGCCACTGGAGACATACTGACTCCGAAGCGCCCGCGAATAGCCATGCGCCTCCAGCCACGCCGCATCGACCAGCAGCCCTTCCGGCAACAGGCGCTCCAACTGGTTTAGCTTTCCACCTTTCAGTTCACTCATGCTATACAAAATAGCATGTTTCCAAACCTTAAAGCCAGTTTAAACTAACAAGGAAAAGAATAGCCAAACTATACAAATGACAGGAAATATAAACCAGCAACTAAAAGCGTTCACTGCGGCTCAGCACCGGCAGCCTGCTCAAGCTCAAGCGCCCGGCGGCGAGTGAGCACGCGCCGGCACTCGGCCGCTTCGACAGAGGCGATTGTGCCGGGCCCCTGCCCGTAGAAAGTACAATTCGCCTGCCGGAATGCATGCCACAGGCGCTGTGCATCATCGAGCGTGTCCCTACGATCCGCACTACCCTGCCGGGCAAGCAATGCCTGATAGGCCTGATCAAGGCGGGTCTGCCAAGCCTCGGTCAGGCGGTCAACGCACCGGACGATAGCGACCGTCGTCCCCTCACGGCACTTTGAATATTCATCGTCATACCAGTCGCCGACGGGAGCGGTAGCTGCACAAGACAGCAACATCGAGAACACGGCCACAGTTACCGCCTTAAGCATCTTGCACCTCCCCGAGATGATCCCTGCGTCAGGCTTTGTTACACGTAGGGCACGCTCATCTGCCGACTATCCTCCTTTACTGTGAACGGTTGAATGGCTCTAGACTGCAATGCGGACACTCTCAACCTCTGTAGGTCAGTCTACTGCATAAAATTCCCGCTTGACAGAAAATGGAGGCGATGCTTAACTCTGTAGCATGGAATACAGCGCAAAATACATGAAGCTGACAGCCGTCTGCGAGATACAGTCAGGCTACACAGCCCGAAAGAAGCTTGAGCCAGCTCCCCATGGGGGCGTGCCAGCGGTGCAGCTGCGAGATCTGGAGGGGGACTGTGACTTTGACCCAGCAGGATTGCCGCTTTACCAGCTGTCGGGATCTACCGACCGCTACTGGGCGAGGCCCGGGGATATCCTCTTCCGGTCACGTGGAGAGCGGAACACTGCTGTGAGGGTGGCACCAGACGCACAAGTTGGAGCAATCGCCATGCTGCCCCTGCTCGTGCTCAAGCCGCATGAGGTCATTGACTCCGGCTACCTGACCTGGTTTATCAACCAGCCGTCCAGCCAAAGGTACTTTGACAAATGCGCCCGGGGAACGCGGCTACGGATGATCCCGAAGAAGTGTCTGGACGAGCTGGAAATTGTCGTTCCCGACCTCGAAACCCAACGACGGATCGCTGAGGTCGCCGATCTGGCGCGGCGCGAACACGAGCTCATGCTACGGCTTGCCGAGAAGAAAATGGAATTCACAAATTTCGCCCTGCTGGAGCAGGTGCGAAAAGCCCAGCCCCACGGCAATGGGGCTGGGCTGCCAGGCGCCCGCGGGAGTCACGATCCCGCAGGCTAGTAAGAACGGACAGTGCACGAGGTAAGAGATGCCCATTCAGATAGAGAATTATACCGCAGACGGACCGCATAGCAACGTCGACCCCTTGCTGAGCCAATCAGGCGTGTATGTGATCCTGGGCCGGCCCCAACAGACCGCGAACTGGATTGTTGTAGATGTGGGCGAATCGCAGAATGTCCAGGAGCGCGTGGCTAACCACGACCGTAAGCTCTGCTGGGGCGGTCAAGGCCACTCCCAGCTCGCCGTGGCAGCCATTTACGCTGACCAGCAGAACAGGGTGCTGATTGAGAAGCAACTGCGTCAGCGCTTCAATCCTCCCTGTGGATTGATTTAAGAAAGCATTTGGGCGGGCCAGCAGCCCGCCCCACTATGAAGTTTGAAAGGAATTGTAAAATGAGCAGCAAGCTTACACAGCAAGAAGTAAACCAAACCGCCTGGTCGGCATGCGATACGTTCCGCGGTGTGGTCGATGCCGGGCAGTATAAGGACTACATCCTGGTGATGCTATTCCTCAAATACATATCAGATTTGTGGAATGATCACTTGGAGACTTATAAAAAGAAGTTTGGTGACGATGATGTGCGCATCCGCCGCCGCATGGAACGTGAGCGCTTCTATCTTCCTGATGGCGCAAGCTTTTATACGCTGTACGAACAGCGAAACGAGGCAAACATTGGCGAGCTCATCAATATCGCGTTGGAGAATATTGAGGATGCAAACCGCGCCAAGCTTGAGGGCGTGTTCCGGAATATAGACTTCAATTCCGAGACTAACCTTGGCCGTGCCAAGGATCGCAACCGCCGCCTCAAGCACCTTCTGGAGGACTTCAACAAGCCTGCCCTCGACCTCCGCCCCTCGCGTGTAACCGAGGACATTATCGGCGACTGCTACATTTATCTGATCTCGCGCTTCGCGTCTGATGCTGGTAAGAAAGCCGGCGAGTTCTATACACCGACGGCGGTCTCGCGCCTTCTCGCCAAACTTGCCAACCCCCAGCCCGGCAGCACAATCTGCGATCCGGCCTGCGGCTCCGGCTCACTGCTGATCCGCGCTGCCGAAGAAGTCGGCTCGGAAAATTTCAGCCTCTATGGCCAGGAAGTAAATGGCGCCACCTGGGCCCTGGCCCGCATGAACATGTTCCTGCATGCCAAGGACGCCGCCCGGATAGAATGGTGCGATACACTAAACAGCCCAATGCTGATCGAAGGCGATCAGCTGATGAAGTTTGACACCGTGGTTGCCAATCCCCCCTTCTCTCTCGACAAGTGGGGTGCCGACAATGCTGAGCACGATCAGTATAACCGCTATTGGCGCGGTGTCCCGCCCAAGTCCAAGGGTGATTACGCTTTCATCACGCACATGATCGAGATCGCCAAGCGGCAGTCCGGGCGTGTGGCAGTGATAGTACCGCATGGCGTGCTGTTTCGCGGTGGCGCCGAAGGTAAAATCCGCAAAGCACTAATCGAGGCAAACCTGCTCGACGCAGTCGTTGGCCTCCCAGCGAACCTGTTCACAACAACCGGTATCCCGGTCGCTATTCTGGTATTCGACCGCTCGCGTGAGGAAGGCGGCCCAAACCAAGACCGCAAAGACGTGCTGTTCATTGACGCCAGCAAGGAGTTCTCACCAAGCAAAACGGCAAATGTCATGGAGGACGGCCACATCGACAAAATCGTCGAGATCTACCGGGATCGTGCTGAAGTTGACAAATACTCTCACCTTGTCGCACAAGCAGAGATCGTGGAGAACGAGTACAACCTGAACATTGCGCGTTATGTCGACACTTTTGAGCCCGAAGAAGAGATCGACGTAGCTGCCGTCCAGCAAGAAATCAATGATCTCGAGGCCGAGCTTGCCAAAGTGCGAGCTCGCATGGCCCAGCACCTGAAGGAGCTTGGTGTCGATGCGTAATACACAGGTACAAAGGTTTAAGAAGGTTCCATTAGACGAAGTCGCTGTAGCTGAAAGAGGTAAGTTTTCGGCACGACCTCGCAACGACCCGCAATATTATAATGGCAGTATCCCGTTCCTCCAGACAGGGGATATTGCACGTGCAGGCAGAAACATTACTTCGTGGGAAAAGACGCTCAATGATAAGGGTCTTGCCGTAAGCAAGGTATTCCCTCAAGGAGCTATTCTAATGGCAATCGCTGCAAATGTTGGCGATGTAGCAATCTCAACTTTTTCAGCTGCATGCCCTGACAGTGTGGTAGCGGTGTCGCCGCGGAGAAACATTGATAAAGAGTGGCTATTTCAGACCTTAAAATTCTCGACAAAAAGTCTGGCCGCACTAGCCACCCAGAATGCACAGGCAAACTTGAGCCTTGAAAAAATAACCCCCTTCAAAGTTTATCTACCAACTAATACCGAACAAGAAAAAATTGGAAAGACTCTCCGCACCTGGGACGACACCATCGAGAAAACTAAAAATCTAATTAATGCACGCGAACGCCAACACACGGCACTTACTCATCAGCTTGTTTTTGGTAAGCGCCGCCTTGGCCATTTCAAGTCTAGCGAAGAAAGAACCCGGTATCGATGGTTCGATCTCCCAGCAGAATGGACAGCAAAGCCAATTGGCGAGATCGCTCTGGAAGCGTCAGTAAAAAACAGCAACGGCAACACCGCCGAGGTTCTATCCTGCACAAAGTACGATGGATTTGTTCGCTCTCTTGATTACTTTAAGAAACAAGTCTTTAGCAACGATCTATCAGGATATAAAGTTATCCATCGTGGTGAATTCGGCTTTCCTAGCAATCATGTAGAAGAAGGATCGATTGGGCTTCAGAATATTGTAGATGCCGGACTTGTTAGTCCCATCTACACAGTATTCAGGTTCCAACAAGAAATCATCAATAATGATTACGCATACGCCGCCCTTAAGACGAGCCTCTATAAGCATATATTTGAGGTAAGCACGAGCGCATCCGTCGACCGTCGCGGCAGTCTTCGTTGGAGTCAATTCGCAAAGATACCTTTCCCCGTGCCACCCTTGGCTGAACAGGAAGCTATAAGCGCCGTTTTAAAGGACAATCAGAGGGTAATCGACTGCTTGAAGGAAGAACGAGATGCCCTAATACGCCAAAAACGAGGCTTGATGCAAAAGCTGCTGACTGGGGAGTGGCGGTTAACGAATGAAGTAAAGATGGAGGCTGCCGGATGAAAGTATTGGGAATTCGCGTTGATCCGAAGAGGACACGGTATGCACTGGTCGACTATGACGGCACTAACTGTACTCTACTCAATGCCGATGCCGAGTCACGTCTTTTGTACCCCGCAAATGTGTCAGAACCTGATGGAAAAGTGGACTGGCTATACCGAGAAATGGAGCGCGTCTTCCATGAGAACCAGGACATCGAAAAGGTCTGCATAAAAACTAACGAATATACACAGAGCGATAGCAAGTCCAAGCGTGAATCTGCGTATCTGGAGGGCGCTGTATTGCTGTTCTGCAGGCAGAAACATTTACCGGTTACGGTTAAGATCTACGCATCACTCGGCACCCGAAGTGCCGATGTAAAAAATCATGCCGAGCAACGTGTTGGACGCACAGCGTCATACTGGGATAACAAGATGGCGGATGCCGTTATCGCTGCCTGGAACGGAGCCCGGACCTGATGCTTCAACCGTCTCCCATCGCTCAGCTACTGCCTGGCACCCAGCTTTACAAGTACCGGCTTCGTCATCGCATTGGTAGCGGAAGTTTTGGCGAGGTCTGGCTTGCCGAAGATCAGGCTGTTGGCCACGAATATGCTATAAAAATATTAAAACCTGGCATGCCTGTTCACCACCGGCTTCGTGAGGCACAGATTGGTCATCTATTAGAACACAATAATGTCGTCCGCGTGCATCAAGCTGACATCACTCGCCTTGGCCAGCATGATTATGTAATTATAGCCATGGATTATATGCCCAATGGCCCCATTACGAAGCTTGCAAATCCATCACTATATCTTCCACTCTCCGAGATCATCAGGATCGGAAAAGATATTTTACGTGGCCTTGAATATCTCCACGGGCACGATTTTTTTCATAACGATGTAAAACCAGAGAACGTACTCATTGGCCCCCAAGCCCAAGGCATGCTAACTGATTACGGCATCGTCGGAGTTACACAAGACGGAGCGCCTGTTCCTCCACCTGATTTCTATAAGATTCATGCTGCACCTGAAGTGCTCAGGGCGCACGCGATTACGGCCCAGACCGATGTCTTCCAGACAGGGCTCACACTTTTTCGAATGGCTGTGGGGCTTGACACACTCCGGCAGAAGTTCACCGCGCTAGGTGAGCATGCCTATTACAACGCAGTAGTGCAGGCCAATTTAATATCAGCATCAGATTTTCCAGCCTATGTTCCTTCACGGCTAAGGAGAATTATCCAGAAGGCAACCCACCCAGATCTTGCCGAAAGATATCAGTCTGCCCTCGAAATGCGCCGGGATCTTGAAAAGCTGAACTATCCTGGACATTGGACTGTCGAGGCCAATGGAGATTTCGTCGGTTACAATGGCACGCATAGCTATCGATATGAACAAACGAAGAAAGCGGGCAATAAATACGATGTACAAGCATTCAAGCGCAGCCGTGGAACCGGGCGAGAAACCCGCTGTACAAAGTACTGCCATGCGAATGTGACGAATGGAGTAGCAAAAAAAGAAATTGCGAAGTTTGTCAAAGCTGTCGTGGAGGGAATATGATAGCTCAAGGATTTGACCCGACAGAAAAATACCAGTCGCAGGTACCGGCGATCCAGACGCTTGTCGCACTCGGCTTTGCCCCCCTCTCACAGACCGAAGCGGATAAGCTACGCAGCAAGCCACGGAACGTAGTGCTTGATGAAATCCTGATCGAGCAGATGCTGAAGCTGAACGCCTACACCTACCGTGGTAAAAGCTACCCGTTCGATCTGGAGGACGCACATGAAGCGCTGCGTCGGCTTAAGCCGACGCCTGACAAGCTCAAAGGCCTGCGCGGCACAAATCAAGATATATATGATCAGCTGATTCTGGGTACAACAATAACAAAAGCTATCGAAGGGGATAGTAAAAGCTACTCTTTTCGCTATATCGACTGGGGGAATCCAGAGAATAATACCTATCATGTAACCGCGGAAATGGTTGTTGAGCGTACGGCCACCACACAAACTCGCCGCTGCGATATCGTATGTTTTGTCAACGGCATCCCACTTATTGTCATTGAGAACAAGCGACCTACAGAATCTCTCAAGAAGGCTGACAGTCAGCTTATCGGCTATCAGAGCGAAGATAATATCCCGCAACTATTTCATTATGCGCAGCTTCTGATGAGTATGAAGCGTCAGGAAGCGCGATATGCAACGGTCGGTACACCACGCAAATTCTGGCAAATCTGGCGTGACGAGGAGGATCGCGACGAAGACATTCTGGCGGCAATCAATCGTCCGCTCACCGACTTAGAGAAGAATGCCCTATTTTCAGGTGACTTCGCAGACGCGAGAACGTTCTTCGATGAACTAGCCAAAGGTGGCGACCGTGCTATTTCCGAACAGGACCGGCTCGTGTACGCACTGTGCCGCCCTACGCGACTCCTTGATCTCATTAGGCGCTTCACTGTCTTCGACGGCGGTGAGCGTAAAA
Organism: Billgrantia hypersalina; assembly: GCF_052584175.1. Taxonomy (NCBI): domain Bacteria; kingdom Pseudomonadati; phylum Pseudomonadota; class Gammaproteobacteria; order Oceanospirillales; family Halomonadaceae; genus Billgrantia; species Billgrantia hypersalina. The sequence goes on along the minus strand of NZ_JBMIQI010000011.1, from coordinate 599,603 downwards.
TTGCGCGGCATCAGCAATATTTCAGCATTCGCGAAGCTATTGAGCGCGCCAAGCAGAACGACCTTGAAGGCAGGCGTAAAGGTGGAGTGATCTGGCACACGCAGGGCTCAGGCAAGTCACTAACAATGGTTATGCTGGGACGAGGGCTCGCTCTGGACAAAGATATAGCCAACCCGCGCATGATCATTGTCACTGACCGTGACGACCTGGACAAGCAGATTAAGGGGACCTTCAAATCCTGTGATTTGGAGCCTATTCGAGCGGCAACCGGCTCGAACCTAATCGATCTGATTAAAAATAAGACACCGCTGATCACCACGATCATTAATAAATTTGATACTGCGATGAAAGCGAGTGATTTTCGGGACGAGAGCAAAGACATCTTTGTCCTTGTAGATGAGAGTCATCGGTCGCAAACGGGTCGTTATGGTGGTCATGGAAAATTTGCACTCAAGATGAGACGTATCCTGCCCAAAGCCTGCTACCTAGGCTTCACAGGTACCCCGCTGCTGAAAAAAGAGAAAAATACTTTCGATACATTCGGGGGGCTTATTCACAAATACACAATAGATGAAGCTGTCGCCGATGAGGCTGTCGTCCCCCTCCTCTATGAAGGTCGCATGGTCGAACAGCAGGTCAGTGGTGATGTCATTGATACATGGTTTGATAAGATAAGCCAAGGCTTAACCGACAAACAAAAAGCTGATCTCAAACGAAAATTCTCCCGTATGGATGCGCTGTCAAAGACGGGACAGTCAATCCGTGCCAAAGCATTCGACATATCGGAGCATTACCGCCAATTCTGGCAGGGCACAGGCTTTAAGGCTCAGCTTGTGGCCCCCTCCAAGGCTGCTGCCATCCGGTTCAAGGAGGTTCTTGATGACATCGGTCATGTCGCTAGTGAGGTCATCATCTCGCCACCCGATGATAAAGAAGGCAATGAGGAGGTGGATAAAGAATCCACAGATCTCGTCCGCAAGTTCTGGGACAAAATGATAACCCGGTATAAAACCGAGGCAGACTATAACCGACAGTTAATAGAAGACTTCAAGGGATCTGGCGGCCCTGAAATTCTTATTGTCGTATCAAAGCTTTTGACTGGCTTTGATGCGCCTCGCAATACGGTACTGTATGTCTGCAAACAACTGAGAGAGCATAATTTGTTGCAGGCTATCGCGCGTGTAAACAGATTGTTTGAAGAAAATGGAAAAGAAAAGCAATTTGGTTTTATCATTGACTACGAGGGCTTGCTCGGTGAACTAGATCAGGCACTTTCAGCATACAATGCATTCCAGAATTTTGACAAGGAAGACATTGTTGGCACCCTACATGACATCCGTGAAGAGATCCGTAAGCTGCCACAGCTCCACGACCAGCTATGGGACCTCTTTAAGGAAGTTAAGAACAAGAAGGATATGGAAGCATTTGAGCAATTTCTGGGAGACGAACCCAAGCGTCACGATTTTTACTCCCGGCTCCGTGCTTTTGCCAGATGCCTGCACATCTCGCTGTCCTCAGAAAAGCTGTACGATGTTTTCAATGAAGAGCAGATCGAGAAGATTAAAAAGGACTGGAAAGCATTCGAGGAATTAAAGCGCTCTGTTCAGCTTCGTTATCAGGAAACAGTCGATGTCAAAGAGTATGAACCGAAGATTCAGCGCTTGCTGGACGATCATGTAACAGCGAAGCCAGCTGTAACTATCATCGAGACAGTCAACATCAATGATCCGGCATCCTTAAACAAGGTCATCGAGGAAGAAGGCACTACCGCTGCCTCTAAGGCTGACCGTATTGCAAGTGCGACAAAGCGGACAATCACAGAAAAAATGGAAGAAGACCCTTCTTTCTACAGACAGTTCTCTGAATTGTTGAAAGAAACAATAATTGAGTACCGAGCAAAGCGAATATCTGAAAAAGAATATTTAAACAACGTCGTCGATCTTGCAAGCCGAATGGCTCGCAAGGACCGAGGAAAAGATGTCCCCAGTATCATAAAAGGCGATGAAGACGCGCAGGCAGTTTTTGGAATTATTGAACCGGTATTGAAGTCACTTGATGAAAAGGCAGATATTAAGACAGCAGCGGAAATTGCTAATTCAGTAATAGATATTATCAAAGCACATCACATTGTAGATGTGTGGACTAACGATATCGCTAAGAATGATATGCGGAACGCCATTGATGACTTCTTCTTCGATGTCATTCGAGACGAAAAAGGCATTGAAATACCAGTAGATAAGTTGGATGACATGGAATCCAAGATCATGGAGATCGCAAAGGCGAGGTTTCCAGGATAAATATGGATACTCTACAAGTGCCGTACGGCGAAGGCCATATCGAGTTCTTCCTTGATCGACGTGATCGAAAGACCATGTCGATCACAGTGACTCCTGCGCTCGAAGTTGAAGTGATCGCCCCGTTCAACGCTTCACTTGACCATATATTTGAAAAGGTGCGCAAACGCGCACCCTGGATAAAAAAGCAATTAAGTTTCTTTTCTCAATTCCAGCCAAGAACACCAGAAAGGAAATTTATTTCTGGAGAAACACACCTTTACCTGGGCAGGCAATACAAACTTAAAGTAACCCCGAACATCATTGAAGGTGTAAAGCTTTATCGTGGAAGAATTATAATTCAGAGCCACAAGCCGAGCCAAGAGAATATTACGAAGTCTTTGCTTAACAACTGGTACCGTGAAAGAGCCCGTGTAAAATTTCCTGAACGAGTAAACCGATGTTTGAATCTATTCCCCTCACCGGCTGATTTTGAACCTAGCAGCTTAGAAGTCAGGCAGCTTAAACAACGCTGGGGATCGATGACTCCTCGGGGACGCTTGATTCTCAACCTTTCCCTGATTCGTGCTTCCGTGGACTCTATTGAGTATGTGATCACACACGAGCTATGCCATATAGCGCACCAACATCACGGCCGTGACTTCTATGCTCTTTTGGATCGAGTCATGCCAGATTGGGAAGAGCGCAAAGCGAAGCTGGAAAGACAGCTTGCATAAAACATCAATAAAGACCAACCTAGAAATTATTTTTAAGACCGTCTAGCTAGACAAGACAAACTGAAGCAGCGCAAGGAACTTGACTATGTCTAATTGCATGATGCAGCACATTAATCATAGGTTGTATTTTAGTTTGTTTTTTTGGATGCTAGTTATGTTCCCGTAGATATTTACTATAAATAAAAAATTTTCTTTTCCGGTTTCTGCGAGCTCTATCGACTGACAGGATAGAACTGAAAATAAGAGGGGATCATGCCTGAAACGAACCCAACGCCGCACGAAGCGGTCCAAAGACAGGCCAAACCGCCCTCGGCCCAGCCGCTGAGACGACGGGGCTATGAACGCTTACCTGAGACGCAGCGTCAGATCGAGCAAGTTGAACAGCTGGACACAGCGAAGCTGATCGAACGTGCCAGTCCCCCTGAAAGCGACCCCGGTGCCCTGACCGCAGAGGCCCTTGTGTATTTTATCCGGCGGGCCAACCAGGCGGGAGACAGTAAGACACGAGACGCACTGTTCCGATCACTGCTTGAGCGTTGCACGATCTTCTTCCGCAGCCAGTTCCGCGGTGCGACTAAAGAACAGCGCGAAGACCTTATGGGCGACGTTTTGGCGGAGCTCGTCGAAGATATTCTTAGCTCTGAGCAGGATTTGGGGTTCATGGAGGCTCGGTTCTGGCGATATCTGAAAATGAGATGTATTGATGCGTACAGGAAATCGACTGGGCATTCCAGCAAGGTAGAGAGCCTCGATACCAGCCTATCAGGCGACGGGGAAAACAAAGGACAAACGAAGCTAGACCAGCAGGAAGATAAGCAGCTAAATCCAGAAGAAATGACTCTGCTCACCCAGGGGCTGGGTGTGCTCCCTCATGATCTACGCCAGCTTTTTTTGCTAAGGCATGCGGTCGGTATGAAAATTGGTGCCGACAATCCCAGTGATGATCCCCCTCACGAAGCCACTCTCGCCCGGCACTTCAAGTGCACAGGACGCACTATACGCAACAGGCTGAAGGAAGCTGACCGTCTATTGGCAAGTTTCCGGGAGAAAGGAAAATGATGACAACTTACAAAGAACCCACATGGGATGATGTATTAAGCGAATTTGTGGCAACTTATGAGCAACCCACAGCAGAAGCGCTTAACAGCTTCATCCAGCGCTATCCGAACTTTCAGGAAGAGCTGATCGACTTCGCGGCGACATGGGCAGAGCAAGAGATGCTGCCCGAAAGTGAACCTCTCAGCGAGGCAGAAGAACGGCTTCTGGTCGACCGGGCGATGAGTCATGTTCAGAATGTAGCTTTCAAGCACGAGCAAGAACGAGACGATTCGACAGCCAACAGTACGCCAATGACAAGCCTCGCAGACGAAGCGAAGAAAACCGGCATGAAGCCGATGGAATTTGCGAAGGCCTGCCAGCTCGACCTTCCCATATTCTCGAAGCTGAGCAAACGGCAAATCCGGCCAGAGACAATCCCTGGCACACTGACAAGCCATATTGCACGATTGCTTGGCCGACCAGTAGGATCTGTCATAGAGTACTTCGCTGCGTCTCCACAGGGGATGGCCGGACAGGCTTTCCTTGCTCGTGAGAAGCCGCAAGCGACCGGGCAACAGACCTTTACCGATGCTGTGCGTAACTCTTCATTAAGTGAAGCAGAAAAAGCACGGTGGCTCGATCAGGCAGCTGATCTCGAGGAGGAATAGAGCTTTGGAAGGCTTCGATTCGGTCCGATATCTGGCACGTCAGCGCCACGCAGAAGCCAGCGCCTGTATTGACGGCGACAAGAGTGCCGCCGCTTTGCTGGATGCCGCTACGGAGTTGACGGATATCGAGCGGCAAGCGGTACCAGACGGAGATCCTCTTCTCTGCGGAGCTGAAGCGATCCTCGATTCTGAGATACCTGCCATCTTCTACAAAGATAATGTCGGTTCCGAGCAAGCCGCCTTCTATCAAGCCCATGAGTTTGGGCACCACTGGCTCGACAGTGCAACAGGCGCCTGCCATGGCGTAGACATTGATGCTCTGATGCCTGAAGAGCGTATGCCGTTTGGAACACAGCGCGTCGAGGGCTACGGCCCTCGCGAACGCCGTGAATGCCAGGCAAACGTCTTCGCCCGTGAGTTTCTTCTGCCAACAGCTGAGGCTCGGCGTCTTTTCGTAGTCGACCGTCTGTCTGCGAGCGATATCGCACAGCGGCTCGGACTTCCTCTTGGTCTTGTGCAACAACAGCTGGCACGCGGGCTTCTCGTCCCCGATATCGAGCCACAGCCCACAGCAGAGACGGAGAAGGGAGCTACTCCGCCCCCCGGCCTCGACGATTCACAGCGCATCGCCGCCGAGGCTGAAGGCGCCCCGCACCTCATTGAGGCCGGACCTGGTACCGGGAAAACTCGAACCCTGATCGCACGCATCGACTGGCTTCTCGACCAAGGCGCTAATCCTTCCTCCATCCTGGCTCTTACCTTCTCCAACAAGGCGGCGGAAGAGCTGCGTGAACGGGTTACTGTATCTGCCGCGGCCGCCGCACCTGCGATCTGGGCTGGCACCTTCCACGCCTTCGGTCTTGAGCTGCTTCGCAAATTCGGGCACCTACTGGATCTGCCGACGGATGTACGGCTACTCGACCCCAGTGATGCCCTCCTCCTATTGGAGGAACGTTTACCGGATCTGCCTCTTAAACATTATCTTCGGCTAAACGAACCGGCATTCGCGCTCCGCGACATTTTAAACGCCATCTCTCGTGCTAAGGACGAACTCATCGGCCCGGATGAGTACTGGGCGTTCGGTAATAAAATGCTTACTCGGGCGACGGATGAAGAATCCACCGGTGCCGCAGAGCGCGTCATCGAGGTCGCAGAGGTTTTCGCGACCTACGAGCGTATACTCAACGAAGAAAGCCTTGTTGACTTTGCCGACCTTATTTTGAAGCCGATTGAGCTGCTCCGGAAGCATCCTGAAGTGGTCACTGAGATACGCGGCCAGTATAGACACGTGCTTGTCGACGAGTACCAGGATGTGAACCGGGCAAGTAGCTTTTTACTCAAGGAATTATCGGGAGACGGCAAGAATCTCTGGGTCGTCGGGGACGCCCGGCAGTCGATTTATCGTTTTCGAGGCGCCTCGCCGCAGAACATTCGTTCATTCGAAAGCGATTTCCCGAATGGAAAGCGCCTTTCCCTTGATACGAACTATCGCTCACAAGCGCATGTCGTACGCCTCGTAGAAGCGTTTAGCCCCGAGATGCGCGCCAGTGCTGGCGGCCTTCCTGCAAAGTGGCATGCAAAACGTGGCCACCAGGGCGGCGAGGTCCTCATGCTCGTGGGCACGGTCCTTGACGCCGAGGCCGCAGGAATTGCCCGCGAAATCCAGCAGCGTCATGAACAGGGCGTACATTACAAAGAGCAGGCTATCCTTTGCCGCTCACACACCAACCTTGCCCGCTTTGCGGGGCGGCTGGAACAGCACGGTGTGCCCGTCCTCTATCTCGGCGATGTATTCGAGCGGCCAGAGATCCGTGACCTGCTCGCACTGCTCTCCTTCACCTGTGAGCCTCTGAGAGGTGGGTTGCTGCGCATAGCAGAATTCCCGGAATACCGGATTCCTCTGGAAGACGCCCGAGCAATCTTGGCTTTCTCAGAGCGACATCAACGACACCCACTCGAAGCAATACGAACGCTCGACGATATTCCGAACCTTTCAGATCAAGGCCGAGCTGGACTCACAAAGCTATCGCAGCATTTAAAAAATGTGGGTTTCGGTACGAGCGCTGCCGCTCTACTCTTCGACTACCTCTTTACGCAAAGCCACTTTCTCGACAGGCTGCTAGCTGACGACAGTATAGCGCTGCGTCAGCAGCGCCTGGCGGTCTTCCAGCTTCTTCAGTTCACCATCGAGTTTCGCCCGGTTCGGTCCGGCAATCCACGTTACCAGATCCTGCAATGGGTACGGCGTATGGAAGTATTTGGCGATGAACGTCAGCTGCGCCAGCTGCCGTCGGCTGCGTCAGGCATCGATGCCGTACGTCTAATGACTATCCACGCGAGCAAGGGCCTGGAATTTGAAGCTGTATACCTCCCCGCGCTCGGCACCGGTAAATTCCCATTAAATCCACAATATAATCCGTGCCCGCCTCCGGCCGGCATGTTAGCAGAGAACCCACAGGACACCCACGCGGAGGAGGAGGAGTGCCTTTTCTTCGTTGCCATGTCCCGCGCTCGAGATTTACTGTGCCTGTCACGCGCGGAGACAGAGGGCGGGCGGCGCAACCGTCCATCTTCCCTCCTCACACAGATCGCCCGCCATTTGCCTCATCCACCGGACGGCCCCGCCACCTGGCGGGATGGCTCCTGTGCCGACGCAAGTGCGACACTGCTATCGCATGTAGCTCCAGAGCAAGACCTGCACACCGCAGAGGACTTGGATCAGTATATGCGCTGCCCTCTGTCCTACTTTTACCAGCGGGTCCTCGGCCTCAGTGGTGCGCGCGAAGACGGAGCGTATGTACAATTCCATAGAGCGGTGTATAGCGTCTTTCGTTGGATCGGCAGTCTCGGCGCCAAGGAAACAGCCACACCCGAACAGGCCGTCGCACGACTGGAAAAGGCCTGGACAGAGATCGGGCCTGCCGGGCACCCCTATGAGCAGGTCTACTGGGATGCTGCGGTCCCGATCATTGAGCGTGCGGTTAACCGCAGAGAGGCCAGCAGTGAGGTAATAGAGGCGGACTGGCATATCCAGCGACAGCACGGCACCATCCGGTTACGTCCCGATCATGTCGAGAAAACGCCTTCTGGCCATGTCGTCCGCCGCTTGCGCACCGGGAAGCCCCAGAAGAAACTCGACGACAACATTTACGCCCTCTATCAACACGCTGCCGTCCAGGAGCTGGGACCCTGTCAAGTAGAAGCCCTGTTTCTCTCTAGTGATGAGGCTGTTCCGGTCGATATGACTGACACGGTCATTCGAAATCGTCTGAAGAAGTATGATGAAGCCATGGCCGGTATCAAAGCTGGAGCGTTTCCCCCCAGCCCCAGCGACCGAGCCTGCCCCCGCTGCCCGCAATATTTCATCTGCCCCGCTGTCCCGGGCACTGGCCCTCCCCCGAAAAAATCTTAAGAATCCGTTTCCGGTTTTTCCGTGCCCTACCGATTGACTTGGTATGGAGCGATGAAAAGCCGGATGGGCCGGCCGCCACGCTCCTGCAACCGAAAGGAGCATAGCGGTGAAAACTACCGAGATTCTTTTGCAAGGGGAGCATATCCCCGACATCCAGATCGTAGAGATCGAAGCCGGTAAAGGCGTCCATGACGTGCTCAAGGCCGCCACCAAGCATCGCAACTGCGAGGTTGAGGGCGACTTTCATGTCTTTCCGGAAGATTCCGACGAGCCACTCGCCCAGGACGCTTCGCTGCCGGAAGCTGAAGTCGGCCATCCCGCCCGTCTTCATGTTCATCGCTGTCGTCAGATTGAGGTGGAGGTGTCGTTCAATGGAACGACGCACGAGCATAAGTTCGGTCCAGGCAAGACGATTGAAACACTCAAGAAGTGGGCAGCCCTCAACGGGTTCGGCATGGCCCCCGGCGATGCAGCCGAGCATGTGCTCCAATTGAGTGGCACCAACGACCGCCCAGAGCCGGACACCCATATCGGGACCCTGGTTTCCTGCCCAAACTGCAAGCTGAACTTTGATCTGGTCCCGCTCAAGCGGGTGGAGGGGTAACAGCATGACAGAACCAGTAACTCCCCCTGATGAACAGATGCTCCGGCTCCATTTGGAGTCGGGGAGGTTTCGCAGCGGCGTAGCACGGGGCTGGTGGCGGCTTGTAAAGCTGGAGTGGCCGGAGGTCGTAGTGGGCATCGTCGCCAGCGACGGTGACGAATACGGCTTCAAATTCCACTGCACCGACTATCCGAAGACGCCGGTCACCGCCCGTCCTTGGGACCTTGCTACCGACACGCCCCTGACGTCAGGCCGCTGGCCAGGCGGTGGCGGGCGCGTTGGACTCGCCTTTAACCCGAGTTGGAAAAACGCCTCCTGCCTCTATCTGCCCTGCGACCGCCAAGCACTCGAGGGTCATGATAAATGGCGGCAGGAGCATCCTGCCCTCCTGTGGGAACCTGAAAAAGGCATCTGCAAGTATCTGCGCATCGTGCGCGACCTGTTGCATTCAAAAGACTATGGAGGCCGCCGTGCAGCTTGATCCAAGCCTTTATATATACCGTGACCTTTGGGAGGAACTTCTAAGTGAGCTGCACCGCCGCACTCGTGACATCCATGAAAGTGGAGCCTTTTTGCTGGGACGGTCTTCACATGGCGAGCGAAGTGTCGAACGCATTGTCTACTATGACGATCTCGATCCAAGTGCCTACCGTACTGGCGTAGTCATAATGCATGGCGAAAGCTTTGGCCCGCTATGGGAGCTATGCCGAACAACTGGTCTTACGGTCGTCGCAGATATACACGTCCATCCCAGAGGTGCACGCCAGAGCTACGCCGACCAGCAAAACCCCATGATCGCGCAACGCGGTCATCTCGCTCTGATCGTCCCCTTCTTCGCCCGTCCGCCAGTACACCTCGAGACTCTCGGCTTCTATGAGTACCAAGGTACGCACCGCTGGCGTAACCTGAGCGGCAAGAAGGTGACGCGGTTCCTACAGATTGGAAATAAAGGAGCTATAGATGTCCGCTGTTGATACTTCTGCCATCGCAGATCGCCTGAACAGGACTGTTAAGTTAGCTCTGGACACAGGTGAAGTCGCTACCGTGGAAGAGGCAGAACGCCTGTTCGCCGGCTATAGCCTAAGCGTTTGTGTCGGCCCGGAGATTGCCTACTCACAAACCCATCAGGCCGCCCTGCTTACTGTCGTCAACACTGCACGCCGCAGCCTGCTAGGTGGCGTCGAGGTGATGAGTGTGCCTGATGCGCCTCTGCTTGTGCCGCTGCGTCCCTACCTTACCCTGCACGAGGCCATTGCAGGCCTCGGCGGAGTAGTTGTTGGAAGCAGCAGACCCGGCACACCACTTGTCGTGATCGGTGCCCCTAAGGTCACGCCTGAGCAAAAATTTGGCGTGAGAATTACTTTTGAAGGCTGGGCGGCCGGCGTTGTGCCGCTTAAGTCGAGCTCGGGGAGATTAGCCGAGCGGACCGAGTTTGTTCCCTCAGGCGTCTTTGCCGGGGCGCTCGCCGTAGCCGAAGCGTTTCAGCATCTACGGGGGAATCAGCCAGCCGCAGGAAGGCGCTCAGCCGGTCTGTCTCTTTGGCGACCGGATCTCGACTGGCAAACCCCTGAAGCGACTGGTCCAGCGATTACGCGCCTGCCCTCGTCGCTTTGGCTTATCGGCCTCGGGAATCTGGGACAGGCATATCTCTGGACACTGGGACTGCTCCCATACGAAGATCCAGGGGCAGTTAATCTGGTTCTTCAGGACTTTGATCTTCTGGCCGCCTCCAACGACAGCACGTCACTGCTCACGCATCAAGGAAATATCGGGACCCACAAAACTCGAGCGATGTCCCAGTGGGCAGATCGCCGAGGTTTTAATACCGCAATCATGGAGCGGCGGTTTGCTGCGAACTTCCATGTCGGTTCAGATGACCCTGCAATCGCACTATGCGGTGTAGACAATGCCCTTGCCCGCAGCGCGCTTGAGGATGTCGGTTTCACAAGGGTTATCGAATGCGGCCTTGGCGGCGGTATCAAGGATTTTCTGGGTTTCCGCACCCATGTCTTTCCGGGCGCGCGCAAAGCACGTGATATCTGGGACGAAACCAGCTCAAGCCAATTAGTGCGCACTGACTTGCCCGCGTACGAAGCGCTGGCCGCCTCAGGTGCGGATCGATGTGGTTTAACCCAGCTCGCAGGAAGAACGGTCGGAGCGCCGTTCGTAGGGGCTCTCGCTGGCTCTGTGGTGATAAGTGAGTTAATCCGCCTCGCTAATGGGGCTCATACGCACGATCTTCTGGATGGCCACCTTAGAGAGCTCAGCCACAGGACTGTGGTTAAGTCTAATAACCTTCCTCCTTTCAACCCTGGGACAACTAATGCGACCCCATCAACGTGATTAAAAAATTGAGTTTTCTCCACTGCTCACACACAGTCACGTACGCACACAACATAATATTCTCAAATTGAAAAACCCATCCATTAAACATAAAGCTCGCCACATCTTTGCCACAAGCTGTGGCAGACCAAAACGGACAATGGCGGATTTCTGCGGATGTCAAGCGACACCATCTTGTGGCAAAAAAGAGGGCCAATGACCCTCTTTTGCTACATCAATATAATCTAACTGGTTGATTTTATTATGGTCGGGACGAGAGGATTCGAACCTCCGACCCCTTGCACCCCATTCAAGAAAAACGGCAGATTTCTGCGCCTTTTAGAGATTTTCTGCCACAGAATTGCCACAAGAATTTCTAAGCATGCCGTTAATCATTCCCCTATCTTCATTTTTACCACTATCATCGTCCGGAAACAAATGTCCGTAGACATTCAATGTAGTTTCGATATTTGTGTGTCCCATCAACGTCTGGATTTTCTTCAAGTTCGTCTTTTGATCAATCAACATCGATGCAAAGAAATGCCGCAGATCATATGGTCGGTATTTCGGCTGCTCAACGGGCTTGCCATCAACTTCTACTGTCTCGATCAACCCAGCCTCTTCGCAAGCGACGTTAAACCCTCGGCGCTGCCAGTTGCGGCGTGACTGCAAGCCACCGTTAGACGCCGGAAAAACGAGGTTATGGGTGCTTTCCGGTGCGTGGTTATCGGCATAATGCTGAACCATGTCGATAACCTCGGGGCTCAGCTCGATAAATCGACGCGCGGCCGGTGTCTTCGTGACTGAGATTTTCTTACCGCCGCCCTCAATGGCCCGCTCCACCTGAACGCCATGACCTGCTAAGCAATTCTTTGATATCGCCAGATACTCTTGAGGTCTCATGCCTGAGTCCGCAGCAAGATAGAGCATTGGTCGATACCGCTCCCAGGCATTTGCGATAGTCTGGTTCTTGGCGTTGGCGAGCCTGTCGGCCGCGCCCAGCAAGGCCAGGACGTCCTGTTTGGTCGGCACGACCACAGGCTCTTTGTAGCGCGCATCCGTTCTAATGCAGATTCCTGGGGCGACATTATGTGGCAACACACCCCTGATCATCATTTCCTTCATCACTGACTGGAAGGAGGAGAGCACTTTTCCGGCAAGATCACGGCTTATATCGCTTTGCAAAAGCCATGAGCGGAACGCTACAATGTCTGGCGCCGTCAGGTTCTGGATTTCTTTGTCCCAAGGGTACTCTGTTATAAACTTGGCGCGATACTCGTAGTTTTTTAGAGTATAGGCTGTCACAGGCTCTCTGCCGTTAAGCCCTTCTTTTTCACAGACACCTAGCCACTTTTCCGTGGCTTGCCTGACAGTTGTGATTTCACTATGGAATGAGTGTTTATCCTGCTTCGTCTTTCCACTTTCGACGAAAGCAAGTGCCTCCTTCCGTGTATCGAATGAGGCATAGGCATAGCCTGACTTCGCTGCTTTGCTCGGGTAGCGTACTTGGTATGTCGTGCCTTTCCTGCCTACCCTCTTCCGTATGTCTGACATTAATCAGGATAATTCAGCAAAGACTCTGGAAAATCAAGACCTATCTCTATTATAATAACTGTTTTCCGCATCTATCTGACACTGCTGATATATTTTTACCAGCGTCCCCTTCTCGATTTTCAGCCGGCCTTCAATAGGATCAATAAAAAAGGGCAGCTTCCGCTGCCCAGCCGCATCTTTATCGGCCGCGCGCTTCATCTGCCGCTCGTTCAAAGAAACACCCATATCTGCCAGCACCTTACGCGCCTCTTCTAATCCAATATAACAAGTCTCTTTCATGCTCTCCGACCTCCTATACATGCCAATTTGCATTTACAATTTATAATCATCAGCAGCCGACCGATATGGCCCCGTGCTGTAAACCTTTGAGACATCCGGATACACCGTATCCCCGAACCCGTTTGTCGGGTTGATATACAGCGTCGCGCCCATGGAATAACGCACGGCATGGTCCGTTTCGATCTCACACAGCTTTTCGAATAACGCCTGCCTAATCTCCGGAATTGTCATCTCACCTTTTATTTTAATTTTCATAGCCATAACCAATCTATGGTTGTTTATATATTTTTATAATACCGCCTCATTTATTAACGTTACCTTAACTTATATTCATGAGCCCTTATATATCGCCACTTTTCGAGACCGCATATATCTCCCGCTAATCATGAGCACTACCCACAAGGGCACTGCCTGCCACTCCTTCACCCGTGATGATGCGCTGAGATTGTCCGCCTGCCCTCCCTGACCTGTGTTCCCACGCCTGCCCATCAGGACGCCTTCCTTACTGAGTATAAATCTGGTGCGGGCCGAAAGGCCCTGATGGTCAGGGTCTCCTGAACACCAATAGGAGGACCGTGATGGACAAGATCATTACGACATCCGAGCTGGAAAGCCGCAGCACCGGCGAGCTCGCCGCTCTGTTTTGCCGGGCCGCCCATGAAGCCGCCCAGCATGCGCCGGGCACGCGCGAGCGCCGCAATGCCGTTGTCAGTCTCGACAATATCTGCCGCGCCCTGGCCGCCCAGAAGCCGCGCGGCTTCTGAACGCGCCAATAGCGCAGCCGGCCCCTCCTCCGGGGCCGGCTTTTTCATGTCCGGTGGTGACGAGGTTGGCGCAAGGAGGCCTCAGGTCAGGCCGTGTCATCTTCTTAGCATGACCAAACTCTTTGCCATTTTGCCGCGACTGATACGGCTGCGTGACGCACCAGCCTATCTCGGAATGGACCGGAACAGGTTCAACGCGGACGTTCGGCCCTATCTCACGGAGGTGCCTCTCGGCAAGCAGGCCATCGCATTCGACCGGCTTGAACTGGATGCCTGGGTGGATGATTATATCCAATGCAACGGGCGTCCCGGTCGATCAAGAGGAGATACGACATGGGACGCAAACACGCGCCGGGGCTCGTCAGGCGTGGCGGGATCTGGCACATCGACAAGCGCATCCGCGGACGGCGCATTTGCCAAAGCACTGGAAGTGCTGAACTCGCGGAAGCCGAGCAATACTTAGCCAGGTTGAGCGAGGAAATCCGCCAAGCCGAAATCTATGGTGTGAGGCCGTCACGGACGTTCGAGCAGGCCGCAGCAAAGTTTGTGCTGGAGAACCAGCACAAGCGGAGCCTGGACAGCGATATCGGGCGGCTCAAGCAGCTCATGCCATGGATCGGGGACCTGCCTCTCCATCGTCTGCATCGCGGCACGCTGGAGCCCTGGATCGCACACCGGCGCAAGGAAGGCGTATCAGTCGGCACGATCAATCACGGCCTGAAGGTGGTGAGACGTATCGTGAACCTTGCAGCATCGGAATGGGTTGATGAGTACGGGCTGACCTGGTTACAGGCACCTCCGAAAATCAAGCTATTACCGGATACGGACAAGCGCCGGCCCTATCCCCTCTCCTGGGATGAGCAGGCACGCTTGTTCGCGGGGTTACCGGCGCATCTGGCCGAGATGAGCCTGTTTGCGGTCAATACCGGCTGCCGGGATAGCGAGATCTGTGGATTGCGCTGGGAATGGGAGGTAGCGGTACCGAAGCTTGGCACGTCTGTGTTTATCGTGCCCGGCCAGCACGTCAAGAATGCGGACGACCGGCTGATTGTGCTCAATCGCATTGCGATGTCCGTCATTGAGCGGCAGCGCGGCAAGCATGAGACGCATGTTTTTGCTTACCGAGACAAGCCGATTGCAAGGATGCTCAACAGCGGCTGGAAGCGGGCACGGTGCGATGCAGGCCTGCCGCAGGTGCGGGTGCACGATCTCAAGCATACGTTCGGCCGCCGTCTTCGGGCGGCCGGCGTGAGCTTTGAAGACCGGCAGGATTTGCTCGGACACCGCTCCGGGCGGATCACCACACACTATTCGGCGGCGGAACTGACCCGCTTGATCGAAGCGGCGGACAGTGTCTGCGAGCGGGAAGGAAACAGGCCGGAACTGGTGGTATTGCGCAGACTAAGCGTGTCCAGACCTCACGCAAAAGTTACGCAAAAGGAAGCCGGTCAGGAAAGAAACAAAGCGTAAGTGCCTGAAACGATGGTGGGCCCAGCTGGACTCGAACCAGCGACCAAGGGATTATGAGTCCCCTGCTCTAACCAACTGAGCTATAGGCCCTTGCATTGCGCCGCCGTATGATAGCGAAAGCTGCGGGGCGAGGCCAGAGCCCGGATGCCAGCAATTTCGTTTCGTCGCACGGGGCACTTCTCGGCGTTTGGCATGTCTTGAGGAGTGAGCCTTCCGCTCCTGGAGACGCACCGCTGATGACACGCCTCTTTTCTTCCCTTTCCCTTCTGGCCTTTAGTGCCTCGGCCCTGCTCTTCGCGCTGCCGCTGGCGGCCTGGGAGCTGGACCCCGAGCGCTCGCGTGTCTCCGCCACGGTGATGCAGATCACGCCCGACGGCCCCGTTCCGCGCCAGCACGAGGTGCGCCGGCTGAGTGGCAGTGCCGATGCCGGCGGCAACCTCGAACTGCCGCTGCGGCTCAACCAGAGCGACGTGGTGGAACGGCTCGGGCAACTGCCGCCGTGGCTCGCCGGCATTACCGAGCGCCCCATGGCTACCTTGACCACTCGCTTCCCGCCCGAGCGGCTGGAGCGGCTTGGCGTGGGCGATTCCCTGGTGGAAACCCTGACGATGACGGTGCGCTCGGGCAACGCCGTGCGCGAGGAGTCGCTGCCGGTGCGCTTCACCAAGACCGGCAACGGCCAGGTACAGGTCACCAATGCCGAGCGGGTGGCGCTGGATGGGAAGGCGCTGATGGCGAACCCCACCCTGCGTTCGGTGCTACTGCTGCTCGGCTACGAACAGATTGGGGACGAGGTACCCGTCAGCCTCGACGCCCTGCTGGTCAAGGCCAACGACGCATGACCCAAGGGCTTAAGATCGAATTCAACGAGCAACCGGCACTCAGGTCACTGATAAGCATGAACAAACATTTTATGCATCGATTCGTCCTGTT
Source organism: Billgrantia hypersalina (assembly GCF_052584175.1). Classification (NCBI taxonomy): domain Bacteria; kingdom Pseudomonadati; phylum Pseudomonadota; class Gammaproteobacteria; order Oceanospirillales; family Halomonadaceae; genus Billgrantia; species Billgrantia hypersalina. The sequence goes on along the minus strand of NZ_JBMIQI010000011.1, from coordinate 583,549 downwards.
TCCGAAGACCGAATGTTCTGGTGAGTGGCGTCAAAAGGGGTATGCTTAGGTAAGTTTAGTTTGAAACGCTAGCAGAGACACTGTCGCAGCATGCTGCTTCATTCCTGCCCCAGGTATGGAGCACAAGCATGACCGTATGCCCGCCTTTCTTCAGTCCCCTGATCCTTCTTAAATCGGAAACGACTTTCTCCTTTTCTGATGTGGAAAAGCAGGCGCTTCGCGACTTGCCGATGGAGATCATCGACGTCGAGCCCAACCAGGACATCGTGCGTATCGGCGACACCCCGCTCCAGTCCTTCCTTGTTCTGGAGGGCTTTGCCTGCAGCTACAAGCTGACCTCGGATGGTAACCGCCAGATCATGGCCCTGCATATTCCCGGTGACATCCCCGACTTGCAGAACTTGTACCTCAAGCGTATCGATTGCAGCATCGCCTCGATGAGCCCATGCAAGTTCGGCTTTATTCCACTTGAGGATCTTCGACGCATTTGCGACAACTACCCGCGAATTTCTGCCGCCTTCTGGCGCGAGACGCTGGTAGATGCCTCGATCTTGCGCGAATGGGTGGTCAATATCGGGCGTCGCGATGCCTACACCCGGGTTGCACATCTTCTCTGCGAATTCCTGGTGCGCCTGAAGGCGGTGGGGCTCGTTGAGGAAGGCGCTATCGCTTTTCCCATTACCCAGGCCAACTTGGCTGACGCGACGGGAATCAGCGCAGTCCATATGAGCCGGGCGATCAAGGCGCTGCGGGAGGATGGGCTGATTCAGACCAGGAGAATGCATGTCACCGTGCCCGACTGGGAGAGGTTGAAGCTGGCGGGAGAGTTCGACCCCCATTACCTCCATTTGTCGGAGGGCTTTGCTGTAAGCCCCATGCCCATACAGCAGCCAAATGCAGCAATGTCAAAGGGGCAACAGTTCAGCGACACACGCCCTGCTTTTCTTCGCTAGTCCTGCTTTCCTCGCTTCCCTGCGAGGGAGCCCTTTTCGCCGATGCCAAGGTTGCCGGCAAGCCGATAACCGCTCCGGTCGCCGCGTAGCCGTCACCCTCCTGGCCGATGCCGCTTCGTTGCTGCATTGCACTCGCTAGTCTACGTTTTGTAAACGAGCGACGATCTCCGGCTCCAGCTCGCCAAGGATTTTGGGGCCACGCCCTGAGTCAGGTCGTCGCTGCTATCGACCCAAACCGTGCATGAGGAGGGAAACCGTGCCCGAGTTCGAACTGGCGAATGTCGATCTGGTGATCGTCGGCCTGTATGTGGCCATGATACTGGGCATCGGTTTCTGGGTCGGACGCAAGCAGCAGGATTCGGATAGCTACTTCCTTGCCGGCCGCGGCACGATCTGGCCCCTCGTCGGGCTCAGCCTGGTATCGGCCAACCTCTCCGGCACGTCCTACATCGGTCTGGCGGGCGCGGGCTACCACGATGGCATCGCGGTATGGAACTACGAGTGGATGGCCACCCTGGTACTGGTCTTTTTCGTGCTGTTCATCCTGCCGTTCTACCTGCATTCGCGGGTCAGCACCATGCCGGAATTCCTCGCCCGCCGCTACGACAAGCGCTCGCGCTACGCCTTCTCGCTTTTCTCGATCTTCACTGCGTTGTTCATCGACAGTGCCGGCGCCCTGTTCGCCGGCGGCATCACCTTGCAGCTGCTGTTCCCCGACGTGCCGCTGGGTATATTGATTGCCGCCATGGCGCTGCTCGGGGGCCTTTACGTGATTCTGGGCGGGCTGCGTGCGGTCATCGTCACCGATACCGTTCAGGCGGTGCTGCTGTATATCGCCGGCGGCGTCATCTTCTTCATGGTGTTCAGGGAGCTGGGCTCCTGGGAGGCGGTGCGGGATGCGGCACCGGAGGGCGGCTTCAGCGTGATCAAGCCGGCGGATGACGATTTCCTGCCCTGGCCGGGCATATTCACCGGGGTGCTGTGGCTGGGTTTCTACTACTGGACAACCAATCACATCGTCATGCAGAAGGTGCTTTCCGCCAAGAGCATCGACCACGGCCGCTGGGGTGCCCTGCTGGCCGGCCTGTTCCAGCTGCCGCTGCTGTTCCTGCTGATCCTTCCGGGCACCATGGGCCGCGCCATCTATCCGGACCTGGCCGAGGCGGATCTGATCTGGCCGACGCTGGCCTTTGACTTCCTGCCCATTGGCATTCGCGGGCTGGTCTTGGCGGCCCTGGTCGCCGCGTTGATGTCCACGCTCGACTCGGTGCTCAACGGCGCTTCCTCGCTCGTCGTCAACGACTTCATCAAGACGCGCAAGAAAGAGCGCAGCGAGAAGCAGCTGCTGCTGATCAGCCGCGGCATGGTTGCCGTATTCATGGTGGTCGCCGGGCTCTGGGCGCCAGTCATCCTGACCTTCGAGGGTATCGTCGAGTACTTTCAGTCATTCCTGGGCTACGTGACCATGCCGGCCGTGGTGATTTTTCTCGGCGGGCTCTTCTGGCGCCGGGCAAGCGCTGCTGCGGCGTTCTGGACGTTGGTCATCGGCGCGCCCATCGGCATGGCCGGCTTCCTCGCCGGTGAGATCTTCGAGCTGTACCAGCTGCAGTTCCTCTACGGCACCGGCATCATGCTGTTGCTGTGTGTCTCGCTCTTCATCGCTGTTTCGCTGGCCACCGAGGCGCCGAGCCGGGAAGCGCTCAAGGATTACGTCTGGTCCCGCGAGGCATGGCGCGAGGAGTCGCGCGAGCTTGCCGGGAAGCCGCTGTGGCAGAACTATCGCGTGCTGGCCGGCCTGCTGGTGGTCGTGACGGTGGTGTGGGTGGGGTTGTTCCTCTAGCCCGGCGACGGTAGCGGGCATGCCGCCACCGTCGCGATGGGCCGGGCTCGGGCTCAGCTCAGCGCCTCGCTGGTTTCCAGCGCACCGGTCTGCACCTGCCATTGCGCGGCGTAGCGGCCACCCTTCTCGAGCAGCTCGGCGTGGGTGCCCTGCTCCACGACCCGCCCTGCGTCGATCACCACGATCTCGTCGGCATGCACAATGGTCGAGAGCCGGTGGGCGATCATGATCACCGTGCGGCCGTGGCCGATCTTGGCCAGCGAGCGCTGGATGGCGGCTTCGGTCTCGTTGTCGACCGCGCTGGTGGCTTCGTCGAGCACCAGGATCGGCGGGTCCTTGAGCAGCGCGCGCGCCAGCGAGAGGCGCTGGCGCTGGCCACCGGAGAGGCGAACGCCGCGCTCGCCCACGGCAGTGTCGAGCCCTTGTGGCAGTGCCTGGATGAATTCCCAGGCCTCGGCGGTACGCGCCGCCTCGACGACCTCGGCCTCGCTGGCGTCGGGGCGGGCGTAGGCGATGTTGTCGCGAATCGAACCTTCGAACAGGTAGACGTCCTGGCTCACCAGGCCGATGGCCTGACGCAACGATGTCAGGCTCACCTCGCCGATCGGCTGGCCGTCGATGCAGACCCGGCCCGCTTCGGGGTCATAGAACCGCAGCAAGAGCTTCATCAGGGTCGACTTGCCCGACCCGGTGGCGCCCACCAGCGCCAGGGTATTGCCGGCGGGCACGTGCAGGCTCACCCGCTCCACCCCTAGGCCGCTGGCGGCATAGCGAAAACTCACGCCCCCGAAGCTCACCTCGCCGCGCACCGGCACGGCCAGCGGCTTGCCTTCGTTATCCTTCACCGTGATCGGCACCGCCAGCAGGTCGAGGATCCGCCGGGTACTGGCCATGGCGCGCTCGAACAGGTCGATGACCTCCGCGAGCCCTGTCAGTGGCCACAGCAGGCGCTGAGTGAGGAACACCAGCACGCCATAGGCGCCGACGTTGAGGTCGCCACTCAGCGCCTGCATGCCGCCTACCGTGAAGGTGGCCAGGAAACCGGCCAGGATCGCCATGCGGATCACCGGGATGAAGGCCGAGCTGACCTGGATGGCGCGCCGATTGGCCTCCACGTAGGCCTCGCTGACCTGGCGCAACCGTTCGGCCTCGCGCGCTTCGCTGGTGAAGCTCTTGATGGTGGCGATGCCCGAGAGGTTATTGGAAAGCCGACTGGCGAGATCGCCCACTTTCTCGCGCACGTCGGCGTACAGCGGGCCGGCCTTGCGCTGGAAGTAGAACGCCCCCCAGATGATCAACGGGATCGGCGTGAAGGCCAGCAGCGCGATCAGCGGCGAGATGACGAAGAACACCGCACCCACTGCCACCACGGTAACGCCGACCTGGATCAGTGCGTTGGCGCCACCGTCGAGGAAGCGCTCGAGCTGGTTGACGTCGTCGTTCATGGTGGCCACCAGCTGGCCCGAGCTCTTCGACTCGAAGTAGGCCATGTCGAGGCGCTGGGCATGCTCGTAGGTGTCCAGGCGCATGTCGGCCTGGAGCCGCTGGGCCAGGTTGCGCCACAGGATCTTGTAGAGGTACTCGAAGATCGACTCGCCGGCCCAGATGAAGAAAGTGAGCACGGCCAGGACCACGATCTGTTCCTGGGCGGTCTCGAAGCCGACTCGCGCCACGAAGCTGCGCTCCTGGTTGACCACCACGTCGATGGCCACGCCGATGAGTATCTCGGGCGCGATGTCGAAGATCTTGTTGATGATCGAGCAGGTGGTGGCGGCGACGATGCGACGCCGGTAGCCGCGCGCATAGCGCAACAGGCGCACCAGTGCCTGGAAGCTGTTGGTGGAAGCGTTGTCTGACATGAGGAATTCCTTGCGAACAAGTGTCGCAGCTTACCGGGTCGGGCCGCTTGCACCAAGGCAAGCCGGTCCGCCAACCGTTTCGCGGTTCAGCGAGCCGATGCCTGACGGACATTGTGCATCGAACTTGCGGTACCGGAACGGTACAATACTTAGCTTGCTCACCGCCAAGGAAGCATGATGCTCGCCGATCTCTTTGCCGTGATGGCCCCCGTTCTGGCCGGCGCCGGCTTGGGCTTCACCTGGATTCGCCTGGGCCAGCCCTACCCTGTCGACTTCGTTACGCGCCTCGTCTTCAATATCGGCACGCCGGCGCTGGTCATCGCGTCGCTCAGCGGCGCCGAGATCGATGCCGGCAGCTTCGGACGAACCATGCTGGCCACCGCCCTGGTAATCCTGAGCATGGGGCTGGCCACCTTCGCCATGGCTCGCCTGCTGCGGCGGGACTGGCGCGTACTGCTGGCGCCGATGATGTACCCCAATACGGGCAACATGGGGCTACCGGTGGTGCTCTACGCCTTCGGCAGCGCCGGCTTCGCCTTCGGCATTACGGTCATGGTGACGGTTTCCCTGTTCCAGTTCACCATCGGCGCCGTGATCGCCAGCAGTGGCAACCCGCTGCGAACCCTGGTCAGGACGCCCACGGTTTACGCTATCCTGATAGCCCTGACGCTACTGCTGACCGATACCGAGCTGCCGCGTTGGCTGGCCAACAGCGTGGGGCTGATCTCGGGCTTCACCGTCCCGCTCATGCTGATCACGCTGGGCGTCTCGCTCGCCAGCATCAAGGTGAAGAACCTGCGTTCGGGAATCGGCTTCAGCCTGCTGCGCATTCCCTTCGCCGCGCTGCTGGCCTGGGGGATCGGCACCCTGCTGAGCCTACCGCCATTGGCCCTCAGCATTCTCGTGTTGCAGATGAGCATGCCGGTGGCTGTGTTCAACTACTTGTTCGCCCAGCGCGCCAAGCGGGAGCCGGAATATGTGGCCAGCCTCGTGTTCTGTTCGACGCTACTGGCCCTGCTCTATTTGCCAGCCCTGTTGGCGGTATTGATGTAACCATGGGTAACGAGGGTGATGGGAACACCCGGGCCGCGCCAGAGTCTCTATTGGTTGGGGGCGGTATCGAAATGCAAGGGAGAAGGTTATGCATGAAGCACGCAAGCGGCTGGCAGCGCCTCTGGTGGCAGCTGTCGCGTTCGTCGTGGAGTCGGCCCAGGCAGCCGAGCCCGGCGGACAGTTCGAACGTTTCCACAGCGCGCCAGAGGGGCATGATGGCGCAAAGTACCCGAGCAGCGACTCGCCACAGGGCGGACGGTATCGGTTAAGGCCAATGGATTGATGTCTGGCGCGGCGCCGGCTCGATCGTCGGCACCGCATTCTCGAACGCAGCCCGCGAGCCCCCATGCGCCTACGCAACCTCATACTCATTACCGTCATAGCCCCGCTCTTCCTCGTGCTGCTGGTGTTCAGCCTGGTCGCCATCAAATCGCTCGAGGATAATGTTCGCAGCCGCCTTGAGCGGGAAGTGCAGGTGATCACCAACGTGATCGGGACCACCCTGAGCCATGCCTTGACCCGGGATGCCACCGAGCCTCTCGAGGAATCGCTCTACTCCGCCTTTTCCTTTCATCGCATCTACGGCGCCTACGTCTTCGACGCCGATGGCCGGGAAATCTACGGCCTCGGACTGGGCCAGGCCCTGTTCAGCCCCGAGACCATTCGCGACGTGGCGGAACAGGGCGAGATGCGGGCTGCCTACCGCGAGCATGACGGTTGGCACTACTACTCAGCCTTGAAGCCGCTTGTGTCCGCGACCGGAGAGGTACAGGGCGTACTGCAGGTCAATCGGCTCAATACCGGAATCGAGAACTACACTGGCTTTCTGAGCCAACTGGCGCTGCTGGCCTTCGTCATCGGCGCTGTCGGCATCGTGCTGGGCATCTGGTGGGGCTTTCGCCGCCATATCGAGCGGCCGCTCGAGCGTCTTCTTGCTGTCATGCAGCGCGTCGAGGCAGGTGACCGTGAGCAGCGCGCGGAAGCCGAAGGCCCCCAGGAGTATGAGCGTCTTGCCGTGGCGCTGAACGGCATGCTGGATGCCATGGCCGAGAAGGATGCCGACATCGAGGCGCGCCGGCGCAAGGAGATTGAACTCGAAAAGCGCCTGCGCAAGTCGAAGAAGCTCGCGGAGCTCGGCGTGCTTGCGGCAGGGGTCGCGCATGAGATCGGTGCGCCGCTCACGGTGATCAATGGCCAGGCCCAGCGGCTGGCGCGGCGCGACACGCTCGACGACGGCGACCGAGCCCGGCTCGGACGCATTCGCAGCGAGGTGGAACGCATCGTCGAGATCGTACGCCAGCTGATGGAACTAGGCCGAAGACACAACGTCGAGAAGGAGCCGCTGGCGCTCGCCGAACTGCTCGGAACGGCCCGCGAGCTGGTGGAAGAGGATTACGAGCAGAACGCTATCCGGCTGGAACTCGATCTGCCCTCCGGGACGCCGCCGTTACTGGCCAACAGCCAGCAGCTGGTCCAGGTGCTGACCAACCTGCTGCGCAATGCCGCCCAGGCCAAGGGTGTCTCGCGAGTGCGCATCCGGGCGCAGGACAGGGAAGGCTGGCTGACGCTATGGATCGAGGACGACGGTTCGGGAATTGCCGACGAAGACAAATCGAAGGTCTTCGACCCGTTCTTCACGACCAAACCCGTAGGCCAGGGCAGTGGCCTTGGCCTCTCCATGGTGCATCGAATCATCAACGATCATGGCGGCACTGTCGGGGTTTTCGACAGCGAGCTGGGGGGAGCCGGCTTCGAGATCGGGCTGCCACTGAACGATACCGATGAAGGAGGGACTGCCACGTGACAGGAAGCCACCCAACAACCGATCTGCCGATACTCATCGTCGAGGATGACGCGGCCATTCTCGAGCTGCTGGAAGAGGAGCTCCAGGAGGCAGGTTATCGGACGCTCGGTGTCGGTAGCGCCGAGGAAGCCGTGCTCACCTTGAGCCACAGCGAGGTGAGCCTGATCATCAGCGATGTTCGCCTTCCCGGCATGAACGGCATGCAACTGCTCGAGCAGCTGCGCCATGAAGGCAGCCGCGTGGGCTTTATCGTCATCACCGCCTTCGGCACCATCGACCAGGCCGTCGAGGCGCTCAAGATCGGTGCCGACGATTTCCTGACCAAGCCGCTCGACCTGGAGAGCGTCGGCGAGGCGGTATACCGGGTACTGGAAAATCGCCGCCTGGCCGAGCGTTTCCAGCAGGAGGAACCTGCGGGACATTTCCATGGCATCGTCGGCGAAAGCGAGACGATGCAGGCGTTGTTCCACGATGCCGCTCGGCTGGCGAGAAGCGATGCGCCGATCCTCATCCTCGGCGAAAGCGGTACCGGCAAGGAGCTGCTGGCCCGCGCCATCCATGCCGAGAGCCCCCGAGCCGACAAGCCCTTCGTTGCCGTCAACTGCGCCAGCATCCCCTCGGAATTGATGGAGAGCGAGTTCTTCGGACACGTCAAAGGCGCCTTTACCGGGGCCAGCGATTCACGCCAGGGGCTGTTCCAGGCGGCCGATGGTGGCAGTCTTTTTCTCGACGAAATCGGTGAGATGTCGCCCGGGCTTCAGGCCAAGCTGCTGCGAGCCTTGCAGGAAAAGATGGTCAAGGCCGTTGGCGCCGAGCGAGAGGAGCCGGTTAACGTCCGCATCATCGCCGCCACGCATCGCGACCTGGAGCAGGAGATCGAGAGCGGAAACTTCCGCAGCGACCTGTTCTATCGGTTGGAAACCTTCTCCCTGCGTATCCCGCCCCTGCGTGAGCGACAGGGGGATATCGAGCGACTGGTCTCGGCCATGATCGAGAAGCATGCCGAGGCTCAGGACAAGCGCATCGAGCGAATCGAGCCCATGGCGCTCCAGACGCTGCTCGATTATCCCTACCCGGGCAACGTGCGGGAACTCGAGAATGCCATCATGCGTGCCGTAACGCTTGCCGAGGAGGGTCTGCTGAGCCACGCAGACTTACCGGAGCGCATCCGCCAGCATGGCCAGGAACAGCGCGGCACGGTCCGCCAGATCGAAGCCGGCAACGCTCTGGTCGCCAGAGGACAGCAGAGCTGGCCAAGCCTGGAAGAAGTCGAGAAGCGCTACATCCAGAAAGTCCTCGAAGCCACGGGGGGAAACAAGCGGCGCACGGCGGACATCCTGGGAATTGCCAGACGAACGCTTTATCGACGTCTTGAAGACGAATGACGCAACCTGGCGTCGCGACGCGGAGTGGATTCGTACGCCTGACACAAAAAAGCCCCCGTGGGAGCTCGGGGGCGAAGCACGCCATGCAATTGCACTGACGGTGCAAGGGGGGAGGGTGGCGGGCCGTCAGCGAATTGCGCCGCGTCATGCTCTCGGTGACGCCTCCTTGCGTCGAAGCCTTCTCCTTGGCCCCAGCCCATCGACTGGGGCCGTAACGAAGAGGATTATGAAGCGTCCTTGTCCTCATTCTCCTCAGGGTATTCCCACTCCTCTTCTTCGTCCTCGTACTCGAACCCTGTGTCGCCTTCGTTCTCGAACTGGGTATCGTCACCCGGCATTGGCTCCGTGCCTTCACCGAAACCGGCGTCATCCTGAGTGCCTGGAGCCGCTTCGGTTCCCGGGGCTGTCTCGGCACCCGGCTGGGTAGCACCCGGCTCGGTCTCGGTGCCCGGCTGAGTCGTTCCCGGGGCTGTCTCGGCACCCGGCTGAGTAGCGCCCGGATCGGTCTCGGTACCCGGCATGGCCGGATCCTCTCCAGGGCTTGCCGGATCGATGCCAGGAGCGGCAGGATCGCCCGGGTCAACGCCAGGGCCCGTTTCATGGCCCGGTGCTGCCTCGGTGCCCGGATAGTCACCCGGCTCCTCGGCCCCCTGCTGATTCTGGAATTCGTCCTGCTGCGTCTGCTGGGCCATGACCAGCGGGCTGGCGGTCAGCCCCATGGTCACACCGAGAATGCCGAGCGTCTTCAGAAATTCCTTGGACATCATGCTTCCACCTCCTGCGAAATCGATTTGCGACGACATGTCTTGGGCTTCCTACCCTCGACCGCCAACGTCGCTATTGACCATGAGGGGTCAAGTCACACCTGGCTGAGTTTACTGCTCTTCCTCGTCCTCGTCGGGATTCATCGTGGACTGCTGTCCATCGGGCTCTTCGCCAGGCACCGGCTCCTGCTCGGCTTCAGGCAGCGGATCCTCTTCTGGCGCGACGTCGTCCGGGCCTTCCGCGTTCTCCTCGGTACCGGAAATGGGTTCCGCGGAACCGTCGCCCGACGCCGTATTGGTCTGGTCGATACCGGGGTCATCCGTCGTGTCCTGCATCGGCGAACCCTGTTCTTCCGTGGCGGGACGCTCCTCCTCGACAGGAGGTAGCTCATCGTCGTCGTTGCCACAACCGGCAAGCGACAATGTGCCCAGCGCCAAAGCCACTGCCGAGGCCAAGGCTGTCAGACGCCCGGCAGTCCTGCTTGCACGCTTTTCATGGCTCATGTGGATGCTCTCCCTGTTGGATTCGTCCTCATCTAATAGGGAGCACATGCCATGCCACTCTTGACGAACATTCTTATACTCCTTCCTAATCAAACGCTTACAAGACTACCCGACGGACTTCCGGGACCTGAAAAGCGCCGTCATAGGTGGTTCAAACTGGCACATGGGCTGCTTTGCCACATGGCGGGACAGAGGGAATGCATGACGAGACAGGAGACGTCATCACGCCTCCTGTCTCGTGAAAGCCAGGAATGGAATTATTCGGGCGTGACGCCCCGGAGCCGCTCACTGCGGCGGCGCAGCAGCTCCAGCGTGGTAAGCAGCAGCATGGAAAGCAGCACCAGCAGTGTCGCCACCGCCAGGATCGTCGGGCTTATCTGCTCCCGAATGCCGGACCACATCTGGATCGGCATCGTGCGCTGCTCGGGCCCGGCGATGAACAACACCACCACCACCTCATCGAAGGAAGTGATGAAAGCGAACAGGGCCCCCGAGACAACGCCAGGCGTCACCAACGGCAGCACGACCTTGAAAAAGGTCCGCGCGGGGCTGGCACCCAGGCTATGAGCCGCCCGGATCAGCGTGGTGTCGAAGCTCGATAGCGTTGCCGTAACGGTAATCACGACAAAGGGAATCCCCAGCGCGGTATGCGCCAGGATCACGCCCAGGTAGGTCTGGGCCAGATTGACTTTGGAGAAGAAGAAGAACATGGCCGCGGCGGAAATGATCAGCGGCACGATCATGGGGGAGATCAGCAGTGCCATGATGGCGCTTCGCGCCGGCATGTGACGGCTCGATAGGCCCAGCGCCGCCACGGTTCCCAGGATCGTCGCCAGAAAGGTCGAGGCAATGCCGACGATGAAGCTGTTCTTGATGGCGTTGAGCCAGGCGCGGGAGGTAAAGAAGTCCTCGTACCAGCGCAGCGAATACCCGGCCGGATCGAACGTCAGCATTTCCTGGGAAAAGGTGAAATAGGGCTGGGCGTTGAACGACAGCGGAATGATGATCAGCAGCGGCCCCACCAGAAACAGGAAGATGAGTGCGCACAGGCCGAGGAAGACATAGTGCCAGATGCGTTCGCCGCGGGTGGCATAGGACGGTATGGCCATCGGTTACCCCAGCTTGACCTTGTCGACGCCGATCAGGCGATTGAATGCGAGATAGCAGATCACGACCACGAATAGCAGGATCGAGGCAATGGCGGCCGCCAGGCCCCAGTTCAGCGATGTCTGCATGTGATAAGCAATGGTGTTGGTGATGAAGCGTCCCGATTGCCCGCCCACCAGGGCCGGTGTGATGTAATAGCCGATGGCCAGAATGAACACCAGGATGCCACCCGCCGCGATGCCAGGGATAGTCAATGGAAAGTAGACGCGCCGGAAACAGAGGAAGGGCCGCCCGCCCAGCGAGCGTGCCGCACGCATATAGCTCGGGGGGATGGTCTTCATCACCGAATAGAGCGGCAGAATCATGAACGGCAGCAGGATATGCGTCATGGCCACGATGGTGCCGGTCTTGTTGTGGATCATCTGCCAACGCGCGTCGTCGGCAATGACGCCAAGGGCGACCATGATGTCGTTGAGTATGCCCTGCGACTGGAGAATGGCGATCCAGGTCGTGGTGCGCACCAGCAGCGAAGTCCAGAACGGCAACAGCACCAGGATCATCAGGAGGTTGGAATACCGCAACGGCAGGCTGGCCAGCAGAAAAGCGATCGGATAGCCGAGCAGCAGCGTCAACGCGGTGATGACCAGGCTCATCCACAGCGTGCGCCAGAACAGGGAGACATGAATTTCGAGATGCTCCGGCACCTTGACGATGTCGCCCGTTGGCGATAGCTGGCGGTCCACCGCAGCCAGGTAGTAGGAGAGCGTCCATGGCGAAGCCTCGCGCTGGATGACCCGCCAGGTATCCAGGTCACCCCAGTTGGCGTTGGCCTCTATCAGCGCCTCCTTGTAGGGCGGCTCCATGGTGCGCAAGCTACGCGCCGTGCGGTTGATGGTCGAGCGCATGCCCGACTTCTCATAATTGAGACGACTCGACAACAATCCCAGGTTGCGTGCCTCCTGCCCTTCACGCAGGTCTTCGGCCAGGGCCGCGAACACCGCTTCTTCGGGCAACGACTCGCCGTCCCACCCCTCGAGCGCGGTAGCCGTGCGTGACAGCTGCGTCGATACCTCGGGATTGTCGACGCTGCGCCATAGCATGTCGAAGATGGGCATGACGAAGGCCACGACCAGAAACAGCAGCAATGGCGATACCAGCAGGAAGGCCCTGACCCGCGAGCGCCGTACGGCTCGCCGCAGGCTAGTCTTCAGCGGTACGCCGTCGGCGGTGGTCAAGGGACGAGAGGAAGACTCCGACACACGATCTCTCCATGCAGCAACCGGATAGAGCGGCAAGGCAAGCGAAAGACCGCCACCCGGTACCCCCGAGTGGCGGCCGTGTCGCTACTGGGCCAGCCAGGCGTCGAAGCGCTGGGTCAGCTCATCGCTATAGTCGGCCCAGAACTCGTCGTCCTTGGGTATCGCCGTGGCGAAGTTGGATTCATAGGTCGGCATGTGCTCTTCCATCTCGATACCGGTCTCGGCATGAGTCGATACCATCGGCGAGGAAGACTGGCGAGCCGGCCCATAGGAAATGTATTGGGCCTGGTCGGCGAGCCGCTGGGTGTCGGTAGCGAAATAGAGGTAGTCACGCACCTTGTCGAGCTTGCCGGTGGGAACCACCCAGCCGTCCAGTTCGAAGACCTGGGCGTCCCAGATAATCTCGAAGGGCTGGTTCTCGGTCACCATGGCATCGAAGATTCGCCCGTTGTAGGCCGAGGCGAAGGAGACTTCCCGGTCCGCCAGGAGCTGCGGCGGCTGGGCGCCCTCCTCCCACCAGATCACTTCGTCCTTGATGGTGTCGAGCTTGGCAAAGGCGCGCTGCACCCCCTCCTCCGTCTCGAGCACATCGTAGACGTCCTCGGGTTCGACACCGTCGGCCACCAGCGCCCATTCCAGGTTGTTGATGGGCTTGCGCATCAGGGCGCGCTTGCCGGGATAATTCTCCAGGTCGAATACGTGCTCGATGCGGCTCGGCTGGGCATCCTCCGGGAACATCTCGGAATTGTAGGCGACGATGTTCGAGTAGACGATCGAGGCGACGAAACACTCGCCCAGCGCATTATCGACGAAATCTTCGCTGGGTGGCGTGCCGTCGGGGGCATCGGCCAGCAACTCGTCGTGATCCAGCGGTTCGATCAGGCCCTCGGCGCAAGCGATCATGGCATCGGCCGGCAGCATGTCGACCAGATCCCAGGTGACGTTGCCGGCCTGGGACTGGGCGCGAAGACCGGCCAAGGCGTTGGCACTACGGTCGATGTTGACGATTTCGTCGCCGGTCTGCTCCATCCAGGGTTCGTGGTACGCCTTCTGCTGGCTCATGCTGTAGGCACCGCCCCAGGAGACGATGTTGAGCGTCTGCTGGGCTTGCGCTGCGGACACCAGGCCCAGTACGGAGGCTCCCGCCACGGCGCCTACCATCAGCTTGAGAACCGGTTGCCCTGCTTTGCTGTCATGTTTCATCGCCAATCTCCATGCGTATTGTACTTGTTTGAATGCCACGTTCGACGCACGTCAGGCATCTAATGCCCGACAGTCGCTGCTGGCCCAGCCGATCTCGACCGACTGCCCCGGCCTCAGCGAAGGTTGCCCCTGCGCATTGGGGGTCTTGAGGATGAACTCGTCGTTGCCGCACACACTGACACGCGTGCGCAGATGGTCGCCAAGGTAGATGACCTCTCTCACTTCGGCCTGGAAACGGTTGTCGTAGGCGGGGCCACCCTCGTCGAGCACGATGCCGACCCGCTCCGGGCGCAGCGAGAGGGTGGTTCGCGCGCCCCTGCCACCGGCGGCCACCGCCTTGGCCAGCACCGTTTCGCCGCTGTCGAGGCGCACCTGGCACTTGTCGCCGATCATTTCCGTCACTTCGCCGTAGAGCCGGTTGTTCTCGCCGATGAAGTTGGCGACGAAGGCATTGTCGGGCGCTTCGTATAGCGTCTCCGGCGACGCCAGCTGCTGTACCACGCCGTCGTTGAAGACCGCGATGCGATCCGACATGGTCAGGGCTTCGGTCTGGTCATGGGTCACGTAGATCATGCTCACCCCAAGGTCGGCATGGATGCGCTTGATCTCGTACTGCATCTCCTCGCGCAGGTTCTTGTCCAAGGCCCCGAGCGGCTCGTCCATCAGTACCAGTTCGGGTTCGAAGACCAGCGCCCGGGCCAGCGCCACCCGCTGTTGCTGGCCACCGGATAGCTGGGCCGGCCTCCGGTCGCCAAAGTCGTCCAGACGTACCATGGCCAGCGCACGGCCGACCTTGCGCTTGATTTCAGCTCGGGAAAGGTGACGAACCTCGAGAGGAAAGGCGAGGTTCTCGTTGACCGACATGTGGGGAAAGAGCGCGTAGTTCTGGAAGACCATGCCGATGCCGCGCTTGTGCGGCGGCAGGTCGTTGATCGGCTCGCCCTTGAGCAATATCTCACCGTGAGTGGGCGTCTCGAAGCCCGCCATCATCATCAGGCAGGTCGTCTTGCCCGACCCTGAAGGCCCCAGCAGCGTGACGAACTCACCCTGATGAATATCGAGATTGAACCCCTTGACCACCAGCTCGACGCCGTCGTAGCTCTTCTGAACATCGATGAAGCGAGCGAAGGGCTGGGTCGCTCGGTGGTTTTCCCTTGCGTTGGCGTTTCGTGCAGGTAGCAGACTTTCGTTCATGTAGGGCTTCCATCGGCAGCCAGAACCTCCGAAGCGGCAAAGCTTCGTCCCTGGGCTGGCCTTTGTTCTTGTTGGAATACCCTAGACCCTATCCTCATCGCGGTCGCTGCCGCAATCGCCCTAGAGTCTAAAAATCGTTGAACAGCGTGTGGACAATGCTAAGAATTTCGTTTAGCTGCGGTTACCTAAAAACGCTGAGATCCCTTGACCGAGCCGTCGAGCGAGCTTTCTGGTTGCCTGCGCCTGACGCGTCCCCTGTCAGGGTGCTACATTCGGAAAATCCACCCGTTTCGTGTACCGTTCTTGTCCACAAACGTCCATGTCGCCAACGACAAGCCCCGATTGCGCTTCTGGACTGGCACGATATGCCAGAGCCGCCAAACTTGATGTGACATGCGTCCAACCAATGCCTCGTTCGTCTCGTTGAACGTTCATTCACGTGAATCCGGAGAGCACGGCAATGTTCAGCAAGATCATGGTCCCCATCGACCTGGCCCATCTGGAGCTGCACGAGCCCTCGCTGCAGGCAGTGGCCGACCTGGCCCGCCACTACGATGCCGAGGTCTGTTATGTGGGCGTGACCTCCACGGCCCCGAGCAGCATCGCCCGAACCCCTGAGGAATATCAGGAGAAACTGGCGGATTTCGGCAGGCAGCGCGCTTCCGCTCACGGCCAGCCCGTGACCACTCACACCATCAGCAGCCCCGACCCCATCGCAGATCTCGATGACCTATTGGTCAATGCGATCAAGGAGGTGGGTGCCGATCTGGTAATCGTGCCGACCCACCCCCCCACACATCTTGACGTCATCATGCCGTCTCACGGGGGCAAGATCGCCACCCACACCGATGCCTCGGTCTTTCTTGTCCGGCCCTCTCGCCGCTGACACCACCCACTCACTACCATCGACGTATCAATGGGAGAGCGTAACGTGGAACACGATCCTCGCGACGAACGCGCCAAGGAGGCGGAACCCTCTTCGGAGGGCGTGCCGGCCCCCGAGGGACCGGCCAACCTGATCGATACCGATTACGTCATCGGCCAGGACAACCTGGCCACCGACAAGCTGGGCTTCAGCATCGACCTGCACGGCAAGGTCTTCTCCATCTCGGCACTGGTCACGGTGTTCTTCGTGGTCATCACCCTTGCCCTACAGGCCGAAGTCGCGCCGCTGTTCAATTCGTTGCGTGACTGGCTCACCGCCAACCTGGACTGGTTCTTTCTGCTGGCCGGCAACGTCTTCGTGCTGCTATGCCTGGGCCTGATCGTGTCGCCGCTGGGCAAGGTACGCATTGGCGGCATGCATGCCAAGCCGGACTTCAGCTATAGCGGCTGGTTTGCCATGCTGTTCGCCGCCGGCATGGGCATTGGCCTGATGTTCTATGGCGTTTCCGAGCCGATGTCGCACTTCGATGCAGCTCTCGGAGGCACGTCGACCGAGGATGGTGTGCGTACCGATTGGGCGCCGCTCGGCGCCGCCGCAGACGACCCGGCGGGGGCGGCGCGCCTGGCCATGGCCGCGACCATCTACCATTGGGGGCTGCACCCCTGGGCGATCTATGCGGTGGTGGCACTGGCACTGGGCATCTTCTCGTTCAACAAGGGGCTGCCGCTCACCATGCGCTCGATCTTCTACCCCCTGCTCGGCGAGCGAGTGTGGGGCTGGCCCGGACATATCATCGACATCCTGGCGGTATTTGCCACCCTGTTCGGGCTGGCTACCTCGCTGGGCATTGGCGCCTCGCAGGCCTCGGCAGGCCTCAGCTTCCTGTTCGGCTTCCCCGAAGCGGACGCCACCATGGTGCTGCTGATCATGGGTATCACGGCGGTGGCCATCGTGTCGATTCTAGCCGGGGTGGACAAGGGCGTTCGCCGGCTCTCGGAAATCAATATGGGTCTGGCCATACTGCTGCTGCTGTTCGTCATCCTGGTCGGGCCGACCCTGATGATCCTGACCGGCTTCTTCCAGAACCTCGGCGGTTATCTGGTCAATCTGCCGGCGCTGTCGAACCCGTTCGGCCGCGAAGATGCCAATTTTTCCCAGGGCTGGACCGCCTTCTATTGGGCGTGGTGGATCTCCTGGTCGCCCTTCGTCGGCATGTTCATCGCCCGGGTCAGCCGCGGACGCAGCGTGCGCGAGTTCCTGATCGCCGTGCTGCTGGTACCTTCTCTGGTTTCGGTGCTCTGGATGACGGCCTTCGGCGGTACCGCGATCGACCAGTTCGTCAATGCCGACTTCGAAGGTGTACGCGACGCTGCCCTCGAATTGCAGCTGTTCGTCATGCTCGGCGAGCTCCCGCTCACCGCCATCACCTCTTTCGTGGGCATCGTGCTGGTCATCGTCTTCTTCATCACCTCGTCGGATTCCGGTTCGCTGGTGATCGACACCATCACTGCTGGCGGCAAGGTGGATGCGCCCAAACCGCAACGGGTCTTCTGGGCGATTATCGAGGGTGTCATTGCCATCGCCCTGTTGCTTGGCGGCGGTCTGGCTGCCCTGCAGGCCATGGCCGTTTCGACGGGATTACCCTTCACCCTCGTACTGCTTGTGGGATGCTACGCCATCGTCAAGGGCTTGATGAGCGAGCCACGAAGCTGAGCGCAGCAGCTCGTCAAGGCGGCTTACCAGGGCCGCCTTTTTTAGGCCTTGCGAAAAGATTCACGTTCGTCAAGTATTTCATGCCGCCATCGACCACTAGCAACACGCAATCGCTTCGGGCATATTTCCCGTAGATGATGACAACTATGCCCAAGGAGCCGTTCTAAGCCCATGATGGCACCCGAAGACGCCTTTCGTCTGCTCGCCGATGGCTTGGGCAAGGCCGGCACTCCCCAGGCGTTCGATCATTTGGTCGAACGCATCTCGACGATATTCCATGGGGAGCATGTGGTTATTGGAAAATTGCTTTCCGATGATGCCTCTATCCGTACCGTCGCGTTCTGGTCGCGTGGCTCGCTGCAGCCCACCTCGGTCTATCCGCTGCACGGTACGCCTTGCGAACACGTCCTGAACGATGAAGTGTGCGAGTTTACCGAAGGCGTTCGTCAACGCTTCCCGCAGAGCGCCGTACTCCAGGAACTGGAGATCGAAGGTTACGTCGGCATTCCGCTGCGCGCTCCCCAGGGGCATCTCGTCGGTTTGCTCGCGGTGCTCTCCAGCCAGCCACTTCAACTTGCCGCCTATGCGCCGGAGGTGCTGCGCATCGCCGCGGCCCAGGCCGGCGCCGAGATGGCGCGGCGGGCCGAGGAGGAAAAGCGTCGCAACAGCGATTACCGCATCCAGCAGCTCATCTACTGGGACAGCATCACGGGACTGCCGAATCGCCGCTGCTTCATGGAGCGCCTGGATGAAGCCTGTGAGCAGGCTCGCCTGCGCGACAACTGCCTGGGCCTGCTCTACCTCGACCTGCAGCGCTTTCGCCAGATCAACGATACCCAGGGACACGAGCTTGGCGACCAGATACTGGCTGAAATCGCCGGCCGCTTCGGCGCCCAGGCCGAACCCGGCGAATTCGTCGCCCGCCTGGGCGGAGACGAGTTCATGGTGTTGCTTACCGATACCCGGCCTGCCGCCATGGCCCACGCCATCGAACGCTATCGCAACAGCCTGATCTCCCCGATCCAGCTGGCGGAGCGCAGCTTCTCGATTTCCGCCAGCGTCGGCGCCGCCCTGTTCCCGCGCGATGGCGATACCGCCCAGTCGTTGTTCCAGCATGCCAGCATCGCACTCAACCATGCCAAGCGGGACGACAGCCGCACGCGCTTCTTTACCGCCACCATGGCCGATGAGCTCCACCAGCATGAGATATTGCAGCTGCGCTTCAGCGACGCCTTGGCCAAGGGCAATCTGTCGCTGGCCTTCCAGCCACAGTTCAGCCTCAAGACCGGAAAGCTGATCGGCGCGGAAGCTCTCTGCCGCTGGCACGATGACATTCTCGGACATGTCAGCCCGGGTACCTTCATTCCGCTGGCGGAGGAGCAGGGACTCATTCGCCCCTTGGGCGAATGGGTGCTGGAAGCCGCCTGCCAGCAGATCCTGACCTGGGAGCGACAGGGCAAGCCGTTCCCGGGTAGGCTATGCGTTAACGTCTCGGCCCAGCAGATGGACGACCCACGCCTGGCCGAACATATCCAGCGCATCGCCACGCGAGTGCCCCCCGGCAAGCTGGGGCTGGAGCTGACCGAAAGCGGCCTGATGCGCAACCCCGAGCAGACGGTGCGCATCACTCGCGCACTATGCAAGGCAGGCTTCAGCCTGGCGATCGACGACTTCGGAACGGGCTACTCCTCGCTCACCTATCTCAAGCGCTTTGCCGCCGATACCCTCAAGATCGACATGTCGTTCGTACAGGACATGCTAAAGAGCAGCCACGATCACGCCATCGTTTCCACCATCATTGCCATGGCCCAGACCCTGGGTATGCTGACCGTGGCCGAAGGGGTCGAGGAAGCCGAACAGGCCGAAGCGCTTCGTGCGCTGGGTTGTACCGGCGTGCAGGGGTTTCACTTCGGCCGCCCTGTGGATGGGGACACCTTCGCGGATCTCTGGCTCTGAGGGCGGGCAGCGTCACAAGGACGCTCAGGTCCACAGCTTTTTGACCGGTGTTGCTGGGTCGTAGTGGCTCGCCACCTGCGCCTGGAACAGCTCGGCCGTGGCCAGTGCGTCGATCAGCGCATGATGTCCCTGGTAATCGGGCAATCCATAGCGGCGCCGGCTGTCAGCCAGGCGTATCGAAACCGGCGGCCGCCGCATCCAGCGCTGCAGGCGCGCCCATGGCGAGAGCCGATGCAGCCGCGCTTCCAAGGACATGGTATCGATGACCGGGAAGCGCACGCCCTCCCCTTGGCGTGCCTTGACCGCTTCATCGAGGAACGGCCTTTCGATGTGGCGGAAGTGAACCACCGCGAGCCGCCCGGCCAGCGCCTCGAGGAGTTCGGGCAGGATCTCGCCCAGATCCGGCGCTCCTGCCACTTCCGAGTGCGTGATGCGATGCAGGGTGATCGAGGCATCCGATAACGGCCGGCTGGGGCGAACGACCCAATAGCGGCGACGAGCCAGCGGGATGCGATCCAGGCTGAAGGGCACCAGGCCGATGCTGACGATGGCATGGCGCTGGACATCGAGGCCGGTGGTTTCCAGGTCGAGGGCGACCAGGGGTGCCTCGCTGATCGGCATGTCGGGCTCGGGGCAGCCGGCAGAGAAAAAATGCCTGACCAAGGGCTCGCGGGCCTCGTCGGCCCGGTACTGCAGGTAGGCGGGCCATGCCAGTCCCTGTGAACGTGATGCCAGGCGATGAGAGAGCATGATTCAGCGCGTCCGTCCGCTGGGTGGGGGAACCGGATAGCGATACTTGAGGAACTTCTGGGCGTGGCTGAGGGCCTGGAAGGCATCCTTCAGGTGGTGGCGCTCGCTGTCGGCGACGTTTTCCGGTTCGATGTTGTTATCCGGCTCATGCTCCTGCTGCAGATCGTAGACCTGGTGGCGAATCCGCACCATCGATAGCAACTCCATGGCATAGCGCAGCTTCTCGCCCACTCCGGGCGCCAGGAGCTGGGTGGCCGAAATGTCATCCAGCCGTTCGAAGCTGTTCTGCGCTCGCGAGCCGCAAGCCAGCGCATGCACGCGTATCAGATCGACCAACGGGGCAGTGCCGCGACGCTTCAAGTTGATCGAGTTGTTGTGCTTGCCATCCTTTTCCATCACGAAAGTGCGAAAGAAGCCCAGGGGCGGTTTACGGTTCAGGGCATTACGCGCCAACGCCGCCAGGAAACGCGGACTGTCGGGCGCCTTTCGGGCCAGCAGGTCCTGCAGTTCCTCGACATACGCCTCCTCGCCGTAGGCGCTGTCGAGGTCGAAGAAGATCGAGCAGTGCAGCAGGCCCTCCGGCGTGGGCGACTCGATCCACTCGGTGAAGTAGCGCTTCCAGACCGCCAAGGGCTGGCGCCACCTGGGATTGGTGGCCATCACGTTCCCCTTGCAGTAGGCATAACCGCAAGCGGCCAGTCCGTCGCTGACGAATGTCGCCAAGCGGGAGAAATATTCATCGTGCCGTGCCGGGTCGAAGCCGTCGGCCAGTATCAGGGCGTGATCCTGATCGGTCACGATGGTCTGCTCGTTGCGCGCCATGGAGCCGTTGGTCATGAAGCAGTACGCGACCGGTGGCGGACCCAGCGTCTGTTCCGCCAGCTCCAGCAGGCGCCTCATGAAACTGCGGCCGATCGTGGACAGGGCACTACCGACCATCTGTGAATTGGCCCCCTCCTCCACCATGCGGACGAAGGCGACACGCACGTCGGGCGCCAGCCGAGCCAGCCCCTCGACACTGGACTGGTGGAAGATATTGCTGACCAGGTAGAGGCTGCTATGGGTTTCATAGCGGATGATGTCGGAGAGGTGCACGATGCCCACCGGTCGCCGACGATAGAGTACCGGCAAATGGTGAATATTGTTGCGCAGCATGCACAGCATCGCCTCGTGGACGGATTCGTCCGACTGGATGGTGATCAAGCGCCCGCTGGCCAGCTCTCCCACCGGCGTATCGGCCGCCAGCCCCTCGGCCACGATGCGGGTGCGAAAGTCGCTATCGGTCAAAATGCCTCGAAGACGCCAGGGACGATCCTGGCTGTCGGTAAAGGTATAGCGAGGTTCGTCCGGCTCATCGAGGATCAGGGCCGCAGAAGCCTGCGAGTCGGTGATCTGGCGGGCAGCCTCCTGCACCGTGGCACTGGCTTCCACCATCACGGGGTAACGCGTCAACAACTTGCGAACCCGCGTGATCATCATGTCGTTGGCTTTCTTGTGCTCTTCCACCGCCGCTTCCAGCCGGGGGCGCTCCAGCTCCACGAAATCGGCAAAGTGCTCATCGGCTTCACACAGGCGCAGGAAGATACCCTCGGGTATGAAGTAGATCAGCGTATCTTCCAGTGCACGAGCGGGATATCGGACCCGGTGGTTCCGCAGCAGGCTGAATTGGCCGAAGATGTCGCCCTCGCCCAGCCGGTTGTACAGGTCTCCTGTGCGTCGCCTCACTTCCACGGCTCCGCTGCGGATATAGCACAGTTCGTGCAGCTCCTGATCGAACCGAAGCACATCGGAGCCTGCCTTGTAGTAGCCCACTTCTACTTGCCCGGCCACTTCGTCGAGCAGTTCATCGTCGAGGGCGTCGAAGGGCGGGAAGCGCCCCATGTGCTGTCGAATCTCGATCAGTTCCGCATCCATGTGCCGGCAGGCTCCCGCTGCGTGACAGAAAGCGTCCTATACAAGAAGGGTAAAGGCCGCCGGGTGACGACACAAGAAAGGCCACCCGAAGGTGGCCTTTCTCGTTTTCAACCGCTGGCTGGCTGTCGATTTACGACTGCTCGGCCATTTCCTGCACGCGCTGCATCAGCTCGGGATCCTGCTGAATGGCGTGGCCGATGGCGTTGAAGGTATCCACGTCGAGGCCGTTGTCCTCTACCACTTCGACCATCTTGTCGTTGGCCTCCATACGAACTTCCTGCTGAGTCTGCTCGTCTTCGGCAGCATGCAGGCGCTCGGTATACTCCTGAGAGATCACAGCGATTTCCTGGGAGGCATCGGCGAACTGCTGAAGCTGGTCATCGGAAAAGTCCTGCGCGGGTGCCTGCGCTTGCGGCTGACCGGCCGGGTCCTGGGCGGGATCTTGCTGAGCGTGTGCCTGTACGGTCATCAACCCAGCGGTGAGCAGGGCGGCCGAGAACAGTGCAGTCATCCGTTGCATGAATACCTCCAAGGGTGTTGCTGTGAATGTAGTAGATCTGACGGAGGGAAGCGCACGTAGTTCAGATTTTTATGTAACGGAATGTATCATACAGGGAAAATGTTAACCTGCTAGCTTTCGTCCGGCTCGGCAACGCAGTATCGTCGAAAGCTCGGCAGAATCGTTCAAGGACACACGCGCTATATGACCACCACCGCCACATCCCGTCTCGATGCCGTCCTGCTGGCCGGCATGCCGGTGCTTTTCGTGGCCCTGTGGAGCACGGGTTTCATCGGCGCCAAGTTCGGTCTGCCTCATGCCGAACCCTTCACTTTCCTGTTCGTCCGCTTCGTGCTGACCCTCGCCCTGTTGATCCCCTTGGTTAAGTTGTTGGGAAGCGGCTGGCCTCGTGGCTGGCGGCTCAAGGGGCATATCGCCGTGTCGGGCCTGCTGGTGCACGGCGCCTACCTTGGGGGTGTCTTCTATGGCATCTACCTGGGCATGCCGGCCGGCCTCGCGGCGCTGCTGGTCGGCCTGCAGCCGCTGCTTACCGCCACCCTGGCCGGACCGCTTCTGGGCGAGCGCATCGCAATGGCCCAGTGGCTGGGGCTGATACTGGGGCTGGCCGGCATTACCTTGGTGCTGGGCAGCAAGCTCGATCCGGGAGCCACCCTGTTCCAGGGCTTCGGCCTCGGCGCCCTGGCCTGCGTGTTGGTCGCCCTGGCGGGCATCACGCTGGGCACGCTCTATCAGAAGCGCTTCTGCACCGGTATGCCGCTGCTCTCGGGCACAGTCGTCCAGTATGTCGCGGCCGGTGCCCTGCTCGGCCTCGGTGCCCTGCTGCTAGAAGAGCGACATATCGAATGGACCCCCACCTTCGTGCTGACCCTGGCCTGGCTGGTGCTGGTGCTCTCCATTGCCGCCATCCTCCTGTTGATGGCCCTGATTCGGCGCGGCGAAGCCTCGCGTGTGGCCAGCCTGTTCTACCTGGTGCCACCCGTCACGGCACTGCAGGCCTGGTGGCTGTTCGATGAGCGCCTGCCACTGGCGGCCCTGATAGGCATGGCGGTGACCATTCTGGGAGTGGTGCTCGCGGCACGCGGCCAGGCACGCCGCTAGCGGCAAGCCGGCAGGTGGGCAGCGCGGGAAGCCTTCAGTCGCTGGACAGCGCCTCGAGATAGCGCGCCCCACCAAGATTGCGCATCTGTAGTCGAATCCATTGGCTGCGCCGTTCCACATGCGGTCCAGGCCGGCTGGCGTCCCATTCCCTTGGGTTGGGCAATATCGCCGCCAGGCGGCTGGCATGCACCTCGCTCAAGCGGTCGGCCGGAACGCCGAAATAATGCCGACCGGCCGCTTCGAGACCGAAGACGCCCTGGTCCCATTCGACGATGTTGAGATAGACCTCGAGAATACGCTGCTTAGGCCACAGCGCCTCGATCAGGACGGTAAACCACGCCTCGAGTCCCTTGCGCAGCCAGCTGCGCCCCGTCCACAGGAACAGGTTCTTGGCCGTCTGCTGGCTGATGGTGCTGGCCCCGCGCAGACGCGCTCCATTACGGCTCGCTTCCCAGGCGCGACGCATCTCGTCCACATCGAAACCCCGGTGTTGGGGAAAGCGCTGGTCCTCGGCAGCAATCACCGCCAGCTTGGCATGGTCGGAAAGTTCCGACCACGGGCGCCACTGATGCTGAACGGGCAAGGTTTCCCCTCCCGCCCAGGCTTCGACCTTGCGTTCTAGCATGACCATGGAGCCATACACGGGAACATGACGCAGCAGCATCACCGCGAGGATGGATAAAACGACGAAGGCGGCCCCGGCAAGGGCCGCCCAGCGCAGCGCTCTTCGCAACAGGACGCCGATCATGGACGACCCTGGGGAAGGGGAGTGTCAATGTTTGGACAGGTGCTCCGCATGGTAGCGTAGATGGTCCTCGATGAAGCTGGCGATGAAGAAGTAGCTGTGATCATAACCCGGTTGGCGGCGCAGCGTCAGCGGGTGGTCGTGCGTCTCGCATACGGCTTCCAGGCGCTCCGGCTTGAGCTGCTCCTCGAGGAACTGGTCCGCCTCGCCCTGATCGATGAGGAGATGCTGGCGTGAAGCGCCCTTGGCGACCAGTTCGCAGGCATCATACTGTGTCCAGCCGCCGGGATCGTCCCCCAGGTATTCACGGAAGGCCTTGCGCCCCCATGGGCACTGGGTGGGATTGACGATCGGCGCGAACGCCGACACGGAGCGATAGTGACCGGGACGGCGCAAGGCCAGGATCAGCGCGCCATGCCCGCCCATTGAATGGCCGCTGATCGCTTCCCGACCATTGAGCGGAAAGTGCTGTCGCGCGACCGAGGGCAATTCCTCGGCGATATAGTCGTACATGCGATAGTGCCGCTTCCAGGGCTCCTGGGTGGCATTCACGTAAAAGCCGGCCCCGGAACCGAGGTCATAGCTTTCGTTCTCTCCCGGCAGGTCGGTACCACGCGGGCTGGTATCGGGACAGATGATGGCGATGCCCAGTTCGGCGGCCACGCGATGCGCCCCAGCCTTTTGCATGAAGTTCTCGTCCGTGCAGGTCAACCCCGACAGCCACCACAGCAACGGCACGCGCTCGGTCTCGGCCTGGGGCGGCAGATACACCGCAAATTCCATTTCACAGTCGAGCGCACGGGAACGATGCCGGTAGCGCTTGTGCCAACCGTCGAAACTCTTGTTGGCCGAGACCAGCTCGAGTCGTTCGGTCATGGTCATGGTTCGGTCTCCTTACCTCATGCTCCCCCACGAGGAGGGAGCGGCACGATGGGTCGGGGTGTAGCGATGCGCTGCCTCGTCGCGTCTCAATAGTGCAGCACAGTACGAATACTCTTGCCCGCATGCAGCAGATCGAACGCCTCGTTGATCTGCTCGAACGGCATGTCGTGAGTAATGAACTCGTCGATCTTGATCTCGCCATCCATGTAGCGTTGCACATAGCCGGGCAGCTCGCTTCTCCCCTTCACGCCACCGAACGCGGAACCGCGCCATACCCGACCCGTCACCAGTTGGAACGGACGCGTGGAGATTTCCTCGCCGGCACCGGCCACACCGATGATCACCGACTCGCCCCAGCCCTTGTGGCAGCACTCCAGGGCCGAGCGCATCACGTTGACGTTGCCGATGCATTCGAAGGAGTAGTCGACCCCGCCGTCGGTCATGTCGACGATCACCTGCTGGATGGGGTCGGAATGCTCCTTGGGATTGACGAAATCGGTGGCCCCAAATTGGCGCGCCAGCTCGAACTTGTCGGGGTTGACGTCGATGGCAATGATACGACTCGCCTTCGCCATCAACGCCCCCTGGATCACCGCCAGGCCGATGGCACCCAGGCCGAACACGGCGATAGTGGAACCCGGCTCCACCTTGGCGGTGTTGAGCACCGCCCCGATGCCCGTGGTCACGCCACAGCCGAGCAGGCAGATCTTGTCCAGAGGCGCCTCTTTCGATACCACTGCCAGGGAGACCTCAGGCAGCACGGTGTACTCGCTGAAGGTGGAGCAACCCATGTAGTGATGCAGCATCTTTCCATCGAGCGAGAAGCGCGAGGTGCCGTCGGGCATCAGGCCCTGGCCCTGGGTGGCGCGCACCGCGCTGCACAAGTTGGTCTTGCCCGAGCGGCAGAACTTGCACTTGCCGCACTCGGCGGTATAGAGCGGAATGACGTGATCGCCGGGCTTGAGGCTGGTCACGCCCTCGCCCACCGCCTCGACGATGCCGGCCCCCTCGTGACCCAGCACCGAGGGAAACAGGCCCTCCGGATCGGCACCGGAGAGGGTGAAGGCGTCGGTATGGCAGACGCTGGTGGCCTTGATGCGCACCAGCACTTCCCCGGCCTTGGGTTCGGCCACGTCGATTTCAGTGAGCTCGAGGGGCTTGCCCGGCTCGACGGCAACGGCAGCACGCGACTTCATGGTTTGCTCCTGATGTTGGCGAATGTCGTGTCTCGATCCCTATCAGTTTAGGTGCGCCAAGCGCTATGATGATACCGAAACAGCAACACAAGATTATTCCTGCTGTGCAACAATGGAGCGACTATGGCTCACTGGGACGGCATCGAAGCCTTCGTGGAAGTCGTCAGGCTAGGCACCTTTGCCGCCGCGGCACGCCAGCTACACGTTTCCAACTCGCATATCAGCCGCCAAGTGGCACAGCTCGAGCAGCAGCTGGGGCTGCCCCTGCTCTATCGGACCACTCGCCAGATCCACCTCACCGATGCCGGCGAACGCTACTATGCTCGCTGCCGCGAACTGCTGGACGGTTTCCGCGAAGCCGAGTCGGCGTTGCAGAGCCTGCAGGAACGCCCGCATGGGGTGCTCAAGCTCAGTTGCGCCACCGCTTTCGGTGAACGCTTCATTGCCCCGTTGATCAACGACTTCCTGCGCCTGCATCCCCAGCTCGAGATGAGTCTCCATCTTACCAACCGCCAGGTGGACGTCATCGACGAGGGCTTTGACATCGTCATTCGCATGGGCACGCTGCAGGACTCCTCGCTGGTGGCGCGTCGCCTATGCGAGCGACGTGAATACGTCGTCGCTTCGCCCGAATATTTTCGCGGGGTGTCGCAGCCCCACTCGGTGGCGGAGCTGGCCCACCACCGCTGCCTGATCGGCTCCCGTGACCTCTGGCGATTCGATATCGACGGCCTGCATCGCGAAGTTCGCGTCCATGGACAGTGGCAGGCCAACTCGGGCCCCGCGCTGCTCGATGCTGCGCTGAAAGGGCTGGGACTGGCGCAACTGCCCGACTATTACGTCATGCCCTATCTCGCCAGCGGCGAACTGATCGACGTACTCTCCCGCTTTCAATGTCGCGACGCGGGGGTATGGGCGGTGATGCCGCGCCATCGCCAGCATGCGGCCAAGGTACGCCAGTTCGTCGACTATCTGGTGGAGCATCTCTCCGGCAGGCTGGAACGGGCTTGTGCCACCACGCCCGAATGAAAAAGGCGCCCCGAGGGGCGCCAGGAAGAGGCCTTGCCGACAACCTTCACTTGAAATTCTTGCGATACATCTTCATGGCCTCCCCCACGATACCGCTGCGGAAACTGAGCACGCAGATCACGAAGATGGCCCCCAGGATCGGACCGACCCAGTTACCCAGCGGTGACTGGGCCAGCAGGTGCTGCAGGCTGACCACCAGCCCCGCGCCCACGACCGGTCCGAACAGCGTGCCCACGCCACCCAGCAGGGTCATCAGGATGACCTCTCCGGACATGTGCCAATGGGCATCGGTCAGCGAAGCGAGCTGGAATACCACCGTCTTCGTGGAACCGGCCAGGCCGGCCAGGCCGGCCGAAAGGATGAACGCCACCAGCTTGTAGGCATCGACGTTATAGCCCAGTGATACGGCTCGCGGTTCGTTCTCGCGAATCGCCTTCAGCACCTGGCCGAACGGTGAGTGAACGGTACGCTGGATCAGGGCGAAGCCGAACAGGAACACCGCGAAGACGAAGTAGTACATCGCCAGGTTGTTGCGCAGGCTGATGAAACCGAACAGGTGACCCCGCGGCACGCCATGCAAGCCATCCTCGCCGCCGGTGAACGGCGCCTGGATGTAGAAGAAGAACATCAACTGGGCCAGGGCCAGCGTCACCATGGCAAAGTAGATGCCCTGACGGCGAATCGAAAGCGCCCCGAAGACGGCACCCAGCACCACGGCAGCCGCAGTGCCGATCAAGATGCCCAGCTCGGGGGTAAGCGCCGGCGTGCTCGACAGGAGGTAGCCCGTCACGTAGCCCCCCGTGGCCAGAAAGGCCGCATGGCCGAAGGAGAGCAGGCCAGCGTAGCCCAGCAGGAGGTTGAAGGCGCAGGCAAACAGGGCAAAGCACAGCACCTTCATCAAGAAAACGGGGTAGGCGACAAAAGGCGCCACCAGCCCGATGGCGATCAGCGCCAGATAGAAGGCATTGCGACGTAGGTTGGCACGGCGCTCGCGCTTCATGGAAGGCGTCAATGTCTGAGTTGTGGCCATGGTGTCATGCCTCCTTGCCGAAGAGTCCGGCGGGCCTGAGCAGCAGCACCAGGATCATCACCAGGAAAATTACCGTATTGGCCGCTTCGGGGTAATACACCTTGGTCAACCCCTCGATCAGCCCCATGGCCAGCCCGGTGACGACGGCGCCCAGTATCGACCCCATGCCACCGATGACCACCACGGCGAAGACCACGATCAACAAGTTGGAGCCCATGGTCGGCGACACGGGATAAAGCGGTGCGGCAAGCACACCGGCAAAGGCGGCCAGGGCCACGCCGAAACCGTAGGTCAGCGTGATCAGCAGCGGCACGTTGACCCCGAAGGCCTGCATCAGGGCCGGGTTTTCGGTACCGGCTCGCAGGTAGGCACCGAGGCGCGTGCGCTCGATGATGTACCAGGTGACGATACATACGCTGATGGCCGCCAGCAGTACCCAGGCACGATACTTGGGCAGGAACATGAAACCGGTCTGGTAACCGCCCTGCAGCGCCTCGGGCGTCGGATAGCGCGCGCCGGAAACGCCGAACAGATTGACCAGCGACCCTTCGAAGATCAGCGCCAGGCCGAAGGTCAGCAGCAGCCCATAGAGATGGTCGAGGTGACCGATACGCCGAAGCAGCACCCTCTCGATCAGCATGCCGAACAGGCCCACCACCAGTGGTGCCAGCAGCAGCGCCGTCCAGTAGCTGACACCCAGGTAGCGCATGCCGAGCAGCGTGGCGAAAGCCCCCAGCATGTACATGGCCCCGTGCGCGAAGTTGACGATCTTCAGCAGACCGAAGATCACCGCCAGGCCCAGGCTCAGCAGGGCGTAGAAGGCACCGTTGATCAGGCCCAGCAGCAGCTGGCCCATGAACACCGCCAACGGCACCCCGAATATCATCGTCATGTCGGTTTCTCCTCGCCGTCAGAGGGGCGGCGGCCGCAGCCGCCGCCGTATCGTGTCACGCTCAGTTCTGGACCAGCTTGCACTGGCTCTCGGAGAGCGGACGGTAGGCTTCCTCGGCAGGAATCGAGGTCAGGATCTCGTAGAGATCCCACTCGTGGGTGGAATCTTCCGGCGACTTGACACGGGCCAGGTACATGTCGTGCACCATGCGGCCATCCTCGCGAATGCGACCGTTGCGCGCGAAGAAGTCGTGGATCGGCTGCTTCATCATGTGCTCGCGCACCGTCTGGGTATCGTCGCTGCCGGTGGCCTCGACGGCCTGGAGATAGTGCATGGTGCTGGAGTAGATACCGGCCTGGACCATGGTCGGCATGCTGCCCACGCGCTCATAGTAGCGCTCGGCCCACTCGCGTGACTCGTCGTCCATGTTCCAGTACCAGCCGGTCGTCAGCAGCAGGCCCTGGGTTGTCTCGAGCCCCATGGCGTAGACGTCGTTGAGGAAGACCAGCAGGCCGGCGAGTTGCTGCCCGGCCTCGACCACACCGAACTGGCTGGCGGTATTGATCGCGTTGACGGTATCGGCACCGGCATTGGCCAGGCCGATGATCTTGGCGCCGGAACCCTGGGCCTGGAGGATATAGGACGAGAAGTCGTCGGTCGGGAACGGGTGGTGCACGCCACCGATGACCTCGCCGCCGTTCTCTTCCACCACCTTGGTCACGTCGGCTTCCAGGGCGTGGCCGAAGGCGTAGTCGGCGGTGAGCATGAACCAGGAGTCGCCGCCCTGCTCGACGACGGCACGGGCGGTACCGTTGGCCAGCGGATAGGTGTCGTAGACCCAGTGGATGTGGTTGGGCGTGCAGTGCTCGTTGGTGATACTCGATGCCGCCGAACCGGACACGATGCCGAAGCCGTCATTCTCCTCGAGGACCTTGGTCACGGCGATGGTCACTGAAGAGGCCACCATGCCGGCCACGAGATCGACGTTGCGCTCGTCGACCCATTCGCGCACGGTGTTGGCCCCCACGTCGGCGCTGTTGCGATCATCGGCGCTGAACACTTCGATCGGCGCGCCGTTGACGCTGCCGCCGAAATCCTCGATCGCCATCTCCATGGCCTCGAGGCCGCCCGGGCCGGCCAGATCGCGATAGGTGCCGGACATGTCGGCGAGGTAGCCGATGCGCACCTCACCGTCACTGATCTCCGCTTGGGCGGAAGTCGCCATGGCGGCGGTGGCGGCAATGGCGATGCTGCTGACGAGGGTCTTTTTCACGAAGGTCATAATTCGTCTCCATAGCCCAACTGGGCGGGTTGTTGTTGTCACGCGCACTGCGGGTAAGACGCGATTGGTTGTGGTTACGAAGTCAGTGTCTGCTGTGTTGCTGTCATCGTTGTTGTTTCGCCGGTTCGGCGCGGCTTGGGTACGACCCGCCTGCCGAGGCACGCGAGCCGGACTTGCTTCATCGGCTGGCTAGACTCCTAGCAGGGTATTGAGGTGGTCGCGCTTCGAGGGCAGCTCGGCTGCACTGATCTCCTCGACGATTCGGCCGTGCTCCATGACGTAGTGCCGATCCGCCAGCGGCGCGGCAAAACGGAAATTCTGCTCCACCAGGACGATGGTCATGCCGCGGTCGCGCAGCTTTATCAGCACTTCGCCCAGCTTCTGCACGATGACCGGCGCCAGCCCCTCGGTGATCTCGTCGAGCAGCAACATGCGCGCACCGGTACGCAGGATGCGCGCCATGGCCAGCATCTGCTGCTCACCGCCGGAAAGGCGCGTGCCCTGGCTGCGACGGCGCTCGTAGAGGTTGGGGAACATCTCGTAGATCTCGTCGATCGACATTCCTCCCGAGCGCACCGTGGGTGGCAGCAAGAGGTTTTCCTCGACGTCGAGGCTGGCGAAGATGCCGCGCTCCTCGGGGCAGTAGCCAACGCCCAACCGCGGAATGCGGTGCGCCTTCATGGCAATGGTCTCGGTCCCGTTGATCATGATCGACCCGGTCCGCCGGCCGACCATGCTCATGATCGACTTCAGCGTCGTGCTCCGCCCTGCCCCGTTGCGCCCCAGCAGAGTGACCAGCTCGCCACGGCGCACCTCCATGTCGACGCCATGCAGAATGTGGGATTCACCGTAGAAGGCATGGAGGTTGCGAATATGCAACATCGCAGCGCCTTCGTGATCGCGATATTCGCTACGTGTCGGCTGCTCGACGACCTGGCTCATGCGCTGGTCTCCTCTGTCTCGGCCTCACTGCCCATGTAGGCTTCGCGTACCCGGGGGTCGGCGGACACCGTCTCGTAGTCGCCTTCCGCCAGCACGGCGCCACGCGCGAGAACGGTAATGCGATCGCACAGCCGACTCACCACGCTGAGGTTGTGCTCTACCATCAGCACCGTACGACCCTTCGCCACCCGGCGAATCAGCTCGACAATGCGATCGACGTCCTCGGCCCCCATACCCTGCGTCGGTTCGTCGAGCAGCATCAGGTTGGGGTTCATGGCCAGGGTGGTCGCCACTTCCAGGGCCCGCTTGCGCCCGTAGGGCATTTCCACGGTCAGCACGTCGGCATAATCGCGCAGCCCAACCTCGTCGAGCAGTTCGATGGCGCGGTCGTTGAGGTGATCCAGGCTGCGTTCGGATTTCCAGAAGTGGAACGAGGTGCCGATCGGTCGCTGCAGCGCCACCCGTACGTTTTCCAGGGCCGTCATATGGGCGAACACGGCCGAGATCTGGAACGAGCGCACCATGCCCATGCGCGCGATCTCGTTGGCCTTCATGCCGGTGATCGGCTTGTCACGATAGAGAATCTCACCGCGGGTCGGCGGCAGAAACTTGGTGAGGAGGTTGAAGACAGTCGTCTTGCCGGCGCCGTTGGGGCCGATCAAGGCATGGATGTGTCCTTCCCGGATCTTCAGGTTGACATCGTCCACGGCGGTGAAACCGCGGAACTGCTTGGTCAACCCGCGAGTTTCCAGTATGAACTCCTGGGTCATGTGACGTCCTCTCTGAACCGCCGGGGCGATCCATGCAGATTTGTTGTCGTTGTGGTGAAGGCTGCTGATTGTGCTTAGCTCAGCGCGGGACTTCTAACCTTTACGTTAACGTAAGCTAGAGGAGAGACCATCGCGGGGCAATAGCTGAAGCGCCGAACTCGACCAATGGTGTAGAGGGGCCGGCACTTCAATAGCTTGCAAACTAAAACGCGACGCCATAAAGGCGTCGCGTCACGTGACAGTTGAGATTGCACCGTGCGCCGAAGTGGCGACACTTCAGCACTCGATGGCGTTTACCGCCAGCCCCCCGCGCGAGGTTTCCTTGTACTTGTCCTGCATGTCGCGCCCGGTATCGCGCATCGTGCGAATCGCCTTGTCGAGCGAGATGAAGTGCTCCCCATCGCCGCGCAGCGCCATCTGCGCCGCGTTGATCGCCTTGACCGAGGCGATGGCGTTGCGCTCGATACAGGGCACCTGGACCAGGCCGCCTACGGGGTCGCAGGTCAATCCCAGGTTGTGCTCCAAGCCGATCTCGGCAGCGTTCTCGACCTGGGCCACGCTCCCGCCCATTACTTCGGCCAGCCCCGCCGCCGCCATGGCACAGGCCGAGCCGACCTCGCCCTGGCAACCCACTTCGGCGCCGGAAATCGAGGCGTTTTTCTTGCAAAGAATGCCAACGGCCCCGGCCGCCAGCAGGAAATCCACCACGTCGCGCTCGCAGGCGTCGGGCTGAAACTTCATGTAGTAGTGCAGCACGGCGGGAATGATGCCGGCCGCACCGTTGGTCGGTGCGGTCACCATGCGCCCACCGGCGGCATTCTCTTCATTCACCGCCAGCGCAAAGACGTTGACCCAGTCCATCGCGCCGAAGGTGGAAGCGATCAGGCTCCGATCGTCACGAGCCGCCAGCAGGCGACGGTGCAGTGCCGCAGCGCGCCGCTTGACGTTGAGCCCGCCGGGAAGCACGCCTTCCTGCTCGAAGCCGGCGTCGACACAGGCCCGCATGGCCTGCCAGATCCGCCACAGGCCGTCGCGGATATCGGCTTCGCTGCGCCACGCCTTTTCATTGGCCAGCATCAGTTCGCTGATACGCATGTCATGCATGCGACACAGCGCCATCAACTCGGCGGCAGAGTTGAAATCGAAGGGCAGCGTGGTGTCGTCCTGGTCCAATTCGCCGCGCTCGGCTTGCGCCTCGTCCACGACGAAGCCGCCACCCACCGAATAGTAGGTGTTGCGCCACAGCTCATCGCTGTGACCGTGGGCCACCAACGTCATGGCGTTGGGATGATAGGGCAAACACTCTTCCTGCCACTGCATGTCACGCGACCACAGGAAGGGAACCGCCAGGCGACCGTCGAGCATCAGCGTGTTCGCTTCCAGCAGCTCCTCGATGCAGGGGGAGACGATAGCAGGGTCGATCCGGTCGGGGCGCTCGCCCATCAAGCCCATGATGACGGCCCGGTCGGTGCCGTGGCCCTTGCCGGTCGCGCACAGCGAGCCGTACAACTTCACCTCGACGCGCACAATTCGCTCGAGCAAGTCCTGCTCGTGCAGTGCCTGGACGAAATCGTAGGCTGCACGCATCGGCCCCACGGTATGGGAGCTGGACGGGCCGATGCCGATCTTGAACAGGTCGAAGACGCTAATTGCCATGGATCACCTCGCAAGTCGCCAGCTGGCCGCCGTGGGTACCGAAGGGCGCACGGCCCATGAATCAGCCTGGCTAAAACATGTTTGCCATTACGGCAGTGTTAGCCTTATGTTGGTGGCGACCGTAATACACGGCAAGCGAGAATAACTGCTCAAGGCTATAGCCAAACTAAACCATGAACCGCCTGCTCCATGCCCAGACCCATGCCTGGCTGAAAGTCTTCGCCGTCAGCGCCCGGCATCTCTCCTTCACCCGAGCGGCAGAAGAGCTGCATGTCACCACCGGCGCGGTGAGCCAGCAGATCAAGCAGCTCGAGGAGCGGCTGGGTTTCAAGCTGTTTCGCCGACTGCCCCGGCGCCTGGAGCTCACTGAGGAGGGCAAGCGACTCGCCGCCGTCGTCGACGAGGCGTACCAATCGGTCGGCCTCGAGGTGAAACGCCTGCGCAGTGGCGTGATGAGCGGTGTCATTCGCCTGCGTAGCGTGCCAGCCTTCCTCAGCAAATGGCTGCTGCCGCGCCTGCCGCGTCTGCAAGCGCGCTTTCCCGACATCGAGCTGCAGGTCATCGCCGAGGACAGCAGCCTTTCGCTGCGTGAGGGCGAATTCGACCTGGCCATCGACCTCAACGACGGCCACTACCCCGGGCTCGCCATCACCCCGCTGATGGAAGAGGTGATCTTCCCCGTTTGTGCCCCCGCCCTGATGCGACGGCGCCCCCCGCTGTCGCGCCCGGAGGAGCTGGCCTGGTACCCCCTGCTGCATGATGTCACCGCCTGGCGCGGCGGGCATCCCTACGCCGAATGGGAACACTACCTGCATGCCATCGAAGCGCCGCCGCTCAACGTTCGACGCGGCTACACCTTCAACCGCCACCGGCTGGCACTGGAGGCCGCCGTGGCCGGCATGGGCGTCGCCCTGGCGCGCCAGGCCCTGCTCACCACTGAACTCAAGACAGGGGCACTTATCGCCCCGTTTCCCGACCGAGTCCCGACCGGCAAGCGCTACGGCATCGTGCATACCAGCGGTGCGCTGGACGACCGACGCGTTGCCGCAGTGCACGACTGGATCGTGGAGGAAGCCAGGCGCCATCTCGACCTCACGGCAAACGCCTAGCCGTGCCGCCGGCTGGCCGACGCGAGCCAAAAAAAACCCGCAGACCGAGCTGCGGGTTTTCTCGAAGTGGGCGCTTCGCTATTCGTCGAGGAATGAGCGCAGCGGCTCCGAGCGGCTGGGATGACGCAGCTTGCGCAGCGCCTTGGCCTCGATCTGACGGATCCGCTCACGGGTGACGTCGAACTGTTTGCCGACCTCTTCGAGGGTGTGATCGGTGTTCATGTCGATACCGAAGCGCATGCGCAGCACCTTCGCCTCGCGTGCGGTCAGGCCGCCCAATACGTTGCGGGTCGCTTCGATCAGCCCTTCGCCGGTAGCGAGATCGACGGGCAGCTGCATGGTGCTGTCCTCGATGAAGTCGCCCAGGTGCGAGTCGTCGTCGTCGCCGATGGGGGTCTCCATGGAGATTGGCTCCTTGGCGATCTTGAGCACCTTGCGCACCTTGTCTTCGGGCATCTCTAGACGCTCGCCCAGCTCCTCCGGCGTGGGCTCGCGGCCCATTTCCTGCAGCATCTGCCGGGAGACCCGGTTGAGCTTGTTGATCGTCTCGATCATGTGCACCGGGATCCGGATGGTGCGCGCCTGGTCGGCGATAGAGCGGGTGATCGCCTGGCGAATCCACCAGGTGGCATAGGTCGAGAACTTGTAGCCGCGGCGGTATTCGAACTTGTCCACGGCCTTCATCAGCCCGATGTTGCCCTCCTGGATCAGATCCAGGAACTGCAGTCCGCGATTGGTATATTTCTTGGCAATCGAGATGACCAGGCGCAGGTTGGCCTCGACCATCTCCTTCTTGGCCCGGCGCGCCTTGGCCTCGCCGATGGAGAGGCGACGATTGATCTCCTTGAGCTCCGGCACGGGCAGCTGGACCATCTCCTCCTCGAAGGCGATCCGCCGCTGGGCACGTTGGATATCGGCGCGCAGCGGCTCCAGGCGTTCGGCGAACTTGGCATTCGCGGCAATGAACTCGCCGACCCACTCCTGGCGCGACTCGTTGCCCGGAAACGCCTTGATGAAGCTCTTGCGTGGCACTTTCGCCTTCTTGACGAAGAGCTGCATCACCGCCTTTTCCTGGGTGCGGATCTGCTCGACGCTGATGCGCACCTGGCCGACCAGACGCTCGAAGTGCTTGGGTACCAGCTTGATCGGCGAGAACAGCTCGGCCAGCCGCTCCATCTCGGACTGAGCCTGTGCGCTGCCTCGACCATGCTTGGCGATGGCTTCACGCACCAGCTCGTTCTGTTCGCGAATCTGCTCGAAGCGTGCCCGCGCCTCTTCAGGATCGGGGCCGCCGGAGCTCTCCTCCTCGGCTTCGCCGGTGTCGTCGTCATCGTCACCGTCGTCATCCCCATCGTCGCTATCGGCGTCGTCGCCCAGGATCTCCTCGGGCACCTCGGCCTCGGCCACGCCGGGAATGCCTTCGTCCGGGTCGATGAAGCCCGAGAAGAGGTCTGACAGGCGACCCGGAGCCTCTTCGTCCTGGGTGGCGTCGTAGGCCTCGAGAATCGAGTCCACCGCTCCAGGCAGCCAGGCCAGAGCCGACATTACCTCGCGCGTGCCCTCCTCGATGCGCTTGGCAATCTCGATCTCGCCCTCACGGGTCAGAAGCTCGACAGTTCCCATCTCGCGCATGTACATGCGTACCGGGTCGGTGGTGCGACCCACGTCGCTCTCCACCGCCGCCAGGGCAGCCACGGCCTCTTCGGCAGCCGATTCGTCGGCGGAATGATCCGACATCATCAGGGTATCTTCATCGGGAGCTTCCTCGACGACGCTGATGCCCATGTCATTGATCATGCCGATGATGTCTTCCACCTGATCGGGGTCGGCAATATCCTCGGGAAGGTGGTCGTTGACCTCGGCATAGGTCAGGTAGCCCTGTTCCTTGCCACGCGCGATCAACTCCTTCAGACGTGACTGCTGCTGCGCATTTCCAGCCATAGAAACCCTATCTCGACGAAGAAGAATGAAGCACCTGAAGCGCTGGGGTGGAGAAAACTCATGAAGCCCAACAGTATAGCGGGAAACACCGCTAACCTGCCAGTACGGCCCATTTGCTCGGTCACTCAGGTGTGTTAGTTTAAGCGGTTATGCCGACAGCGCACGGCCTGTTCCCCTGTATGTGGGGGTGGGAAGACGAAAATCAACCCGCGCTAGCGCTTCAGCTCCACCAGCAATTCCTTCAGCCGCTGCCTGGCCTCGAGCGGCAGGCGTTCGCCGCCGCGCTCCCTCGCCAGCAGGGTCTCGAACTCCTCCTGCGGCGATTGGCGCTGGCAATGGCGCCTGAGGTAATCGACCAGCCCCTCCAGTTCTTTACCCCGCGTCTCGCGCGGGATCAGCATCTCACGCTGCGCCAGTGCCGCCAGTCGCTCCCCCTGGGCACTACCCTGGAAGTGCGCAAGCACCACCTGGGGGCTGCGATAGCGACCGGCACGCAGCAGGCGAATCAGTTCGCGGCATAGCATCGCATCGCCCTCCCCTTCGGGGCACCAATCCTCCTCGGCAGGCAGGCGTTCGACCAGGCCGGGCTCGTGAATCAGCAGCTGCACTATGCGAGCCATCGAACTCAGTGCGGCGCCTCCGGCCGGCGCTGCCCCGTTCGTGCGGCGCTGCCCCGATGCAGCCGCCGCCGGGACGGATGCAACGCTGCTGGGCTCGGTCGGCATGGGCGCAGCCTCTTCGCCACTTGCCATCAGCGCCTCGAAGCGAGACTGATCGACGCCGGTGCGCCGCGAGAGTTCCGCCAACAGCACCGTCTGGAGCATGCCCGTGGGCAACCTCCCAATGGCCTTGAGTACCTGGCTGGCGAAGCGCTCGCGCTCCTCGACTCGAGCCAGGTCGCGCCCCCGTGCCGCCTGGTCGAACAGGAATTCCGACAGCGGGCTGGCACAGGTGATGCGATCCTCGAAGGCTTCGGCTCCTTCACGACGTACCAGCGTATCCGGGTCCTCGCCCTCCGGCAGGAACAGGAAACGTGCCGTGCGCCCGTCGATCATCTGCGGCAGTACCGTTTCCAGCGCACGGCTGGCCGCCTGACGGCCGGCACGATCGCCATCGAAGCAGAACACGACCTCGTCGACCATGCGGAACAGGCGCGCCAGGTGCTCTTCGCTGGTGGAAGTTCCCAGGGTGGCGACGGCGTTGCGAATGCCGAACTGGGCCAGCGCTACCACGTCCATGTAACCCTCGACGATGACGACCCGCTCCAGCCGTGGATCGGCCTGCCTGGCCTCATACAGCCCGTAGAGCTCGCGCCCCTTGTGAAACACCGGGGTCTCGGGCGAGTTGAGGTACTTGGGCTTGGCATCCCCGAGCACCCGGCCGCCGAAGGCGATGGTACGTCCGCGCACATCGCGTATGGGGAACATCACCCGGTCGCGGAAGCGATCGTAGGTGCG
The DNA here is from genome assembly GCF_052584175.1 of Billgrantia hypersalina. Classification (NCBI taxonomy): domain Bacteria; kingdom Pseudomonadati; phylum Pseudomonadota; class Gammaproteobacteria; order Oceanospirillales; family Halomonadaceae; genus Billgrantia; species Billgrantia hypersalina. The sequence continues at coordinate 544,856 of NZ_JBMIQI010000011.1, read as the reverse complement.
CCCGCTCTCCTCGCGCTGCACCAGCAACCCGTATTCCACTTGTACCGGTTCCGGCACCCCCCGGGCGCTCAAGTGACGCTTGAGGGACTCCCAGTCGTCCGGGGCGTAGCCGATGCCGAAGTCACGCAAGATCTCCTGCGACAGGCCGCGATGCGCGAGGTAGTCACGCGCCTGCTGCGCTTCCGGCATCTTCAGCCGCTCGCGAAAGAAGCTGGCCGAAAGCTCCAGCAGATTGACGCCCTCCTGACGCTTGCGTTCGCGCGCCTGGGCGCGCGGGTCGTCGGCACCCTCCCGCGGCACCTCGATCCCCTGCCGCGAGGCCAGTTGCTCCACCGCCTCGGGAAAACGCAGCTTGTCGTACTCCATCAGGAACCGCAGGGCATTGCCGTGGGCACCACAGCCGAAGCAGTGGTAGAACTGCTTGTCGGCACTTACCGTGAAAGACGGCGTCTTTTCCTGATGGAAGGGGCACAAGCCGGAATAGTTGCGACCGGCCTTCTTGAGCTGCACCCGCTCACCCACCACTTCGACCACGTCGACGCGTGCCAGCAGGTCATCGATGAAGCGCTGAGGAATCTGGCCGGCCATGTGGGTCTTGCCACCTCCCGGCGGGGCAGATGAAGGAAAAGAGTGGAACGGACGTGAAAGACAAGCGGCCACCTGACGGCAGCCGCTTGGTCATCCTTCCAGGAGCGCCGCTGCTCAACGCATCGAAGCTCCCCGAGTACGGATCAATAGAGCCGTTCGAAACGCTTGCGCTCGCGCTGGAGCTTCTTGGCGTGACGCTTCACCGCGGCAGCTGCCTTGCGCTTGCGCTCTGCAGTCGGCTTCTCGTAGTGCTCGCGACGACGCACTTCGGAGAGGATGCCGGCTTTTTCACAGGAACGCTTGAAACGGCGCAGCGCGACGTCAAACGGCTCGTTATCACGTACTTTGACAGAAGGCATTAAGCACTCACCTACCTTGAATTCTTGAGTTCGGTTCGAACGTACACCCAGGCATAGGGTGCACGACCCAATTGTACAGCGCACGGTAGTTTAGTCGTCGATACCATCCATTGCAAATCCTCGTGCCGGAGCACGGGATGGCGACGGCGCGATTTGCTAGAATGCCGGCCTCCACTCATCACGAGCCTGCATCATGCGAGTCCTTGGCATCGAGACTTCCTGCGACGAAACCGGCGTCGCGATCTACGACACCGAGCGCGGCCTGCTGGCCGATGCCCTCTACAGCCAGGTCGCCATGCATGCCGCCTATGGTGGCGTGGTACCGGAGCTCGCCTCCCGCGACCACACCCGGCGCCTGCTGCCACTGATCCAACAGGTGCTTGACGAGGCCGGGATGACCCGCGGCGAGCTGGACGCCATTGCCTATACCGCCGGACCCGGTCTGGTCGGTGCCCTCATGGTGGGCGCCAGCACGGCACATGGCATGGCCCGCGCGCTGGGCATCCCCGTGCTCGGTGTGCACCACATGGAAGGCCACCTCATGGCGCCCATGCTCGAGGATTCACCGCCCGACTTCCCCTTCGTCGCGCTGCTGGTGTCGGGCGGCCACACCCAGCTGGTCGAAGTCCAGGGCCAGGGACAGTACCGCTTGCTTGGCGAATCGGTGGACGATGCCGCCGGGGAGGCCTTCGACAAGACCGCCAAGATGCTCGGCCTGGCCTATCCCGGCGGCCCCCAGGTCGCTCGACTGGCCGAACAGGGTGTCCCGGGCCGCTTTCGCTTCCCTCGTCCGATGACCGACCGCCCGGGCCTCGACTTCAGCTTCTCCGGACTCAAGACCCACACCCTGACCACCCTGCGCCAGCTCGAGCAGGCGGGAGAGCTCGATGACCAGGCCCGCGCCGACGTGGCCCGAGCCTTCGAGGAAGCCGTGGTGGATACCCTGGTGATCAAGTGCCGCCGGGCGTTGGATGACACCGGCCTGAAGCGCCTGGTGATGGCCGGCGGGGTAAGCGCCAACGCGCGCCTTCGCGAGCGCCTCGCGCTCGAGGCCGGGAAGCGCGGCGCGCACGTCTACTACCCGCGCGGAAGATTTTGCACCGACAACGGGGCAATGATCGCCCTGGCCGGCGCCCGGCGACTGCTGGCCGGGGAACGCGACGAACCCGGCCTGATGAAGGCTGTGCCGCGCTGGCCGATGGAGACGCTGCGCGTGCCTGCCGACGCCTGAACGGCACGCCTATAAAGCGTGCTCGTCACCGCTGCCCAGGCGACGGATGTTGAGCAGGTGCCGCACCAGCACCAGGACGGTGAAGGCCATCACGACCCATACGTAGTCGGGTGCCAGCCACAGGCTGGCCAACGGCGCCACACCGGCGCTGGCGAGTGACGCCACCGCCGCCGTGCGTACCCGCCAGGCCAGCAGCCCCCACAACGCGGCGCAGCACAGCGCGACCCAGGGCGTCAGAACGAGCAGCACGCCAAAGGCACTGGCGACCGCCTTGCCGCCGCGAAAACGGTGCCAGGGCGGGAAGCTGTGGCCCAGCAGCACGGCCAGCCCTACCACGCCCTGGGCCCAGGGGGCCAACCCCGCCGCCATGGCCAGCCACAGTACCGGCATGCCCTTGACGGCATCGAGCAGCAGGGTTGCCGTGGCCAGCCGATGCCCATGTAGGCGCAGCACGTTGGAGAAGCCAGGATTACCGGAGCCCTCCCGGCGCGGGTCGCCAACGCCGGCCCACCGGCAGACCCAGAGCGCACCCAGGCAGGAACCGCTGAAGTATCCCAGCAGTACCAGCCCCAGCAGCGTCAGTAGCCCTTCGCCCAGCATCGGCCTTCGTCCCCTCCGGTATCGTCATCGGATTCTGCCAGCCCCGGCGACTCAGGGACAGCGCAGCAAGCCTGTCATTGTGTCCCGGCGCTCACGTACAATCGGATCTTCATCATCCTGTTGGGGAATCGTGCATGGACTGCGTACTGATCGAGTCGCTGGAGCTCGAGACGGTCATCGGCGTATACGACTGGGAACGCACCATACGCCAGCGGCTGACGCTCGACCTGGAACTGGCCAGCGACATACGCCCGGCAGCCGCCAACGACGACCTGGCCGAAACGCTCGATTACGCTGCCATCAGCCAACGTATCGCCCGCTTCGCCGACGAGCATGACTTCGCCCTGGTCGAGACCTTCGCCGAGCGTCTCGCCCAGCTGCTGATGAATGAGTTCGCCGTGCCCTGGCTGCGGCTGACCCTGCGCAAGCCGGGCGCCGTTCCCGCAGCCGCATCGGTGGGCGTACGCATCGAGCGCGGCACTCGACGGGAGGACGCCTGATGTCCCAGATAAGCGTCAGCATCGGTAGTAACATCGAACGCGAACACCACGTTCGGGCCTGCCTCGACGCCCTCTACGCTACCTTCGACGGGCTTATCGTGTCTCGTGTCTATGAAAGCGAGCCGGTGGGCTTCGAGGACGGCCGCAATTTCTACAACCTGGTGGCGGTGTTCGAGAGCGACTGGTCAGTGGGAGAGCTTCAGGCCTGGTGCAAGCGCATCGAGCATGACCACGGCCGGCGCAAGGACACGCCCAAATTCAGCCCGCGCACGCTGGACATCGACCTGCTGACGGTAGGCAACCTGGTCGGGGAGCACGATGGCGTCAGGCTGCCGCGCGACGAGATTCTCCATCACGCCTTCGTGCTGCTGCCACTCTCGGAGCTACTGCCGGATACGCCGCACCCCGAGGACGGGCGAACCTACGCCGAGCTATGGGCGACTTTCGAAAGCGACCGGCAACGTCTCTGGCCGATCGCGTTCGACTGGCAGCCTCAGCCACTGCGCTAGACCCTGTGGGCCGGCAGGCACGGTTACGCGCCTGTCAGCTCCCGTTCGAGGATGGCCAAGCGTCGCCGCGAGAGCTCCTCGCCCAGCTCGCCGCCGCGAAAACCCTGCGCCAGCAGTTCCCTGGCCTCGAGTCGAGAGACCGCCTGCCAGGCTCGTTCGAGCCGTTCGGCCAGGACCGGATCATCGACTGCCAGCAGCGCGACAAGCGGCCGGACACGCTCGCTTCGCCGCCAGGCATCGATTCCATCCAGCCAGGCCTTCACGGCGTTTGCATCGGGAACCTGCCGCTCACGCAGGCGGCGGGTCAATGCCGCCTGTCGCCCCAGGGCGCGATAGCTGCGCGGCAACCGCACGCGCTCGGCCAACGCTTCTTGCCGGGTATCGTCGAGATGCTCCACCAGTCGCGCCCATCGCCAGCGGGGGCGCTCCTCCCCAGGCAGGTCGTGCGGCAGCCGCATGAGCCTCGCCAACGCCGGATCGAATGCCGCGCGCTCCTGTACGAGTTCAGGCATCAGGACCGTCAGCGCCCCGCAGTCGTGCAGGGTACGGAAGTAGACCGCCGGCTCGGGCTCGCCCAGCGCCTTCTCGGTCTCGGTCCAGACCCGTTCGGCTACCAGATGCGCGAGCTCGCCACTCGCGGCGAGCTGACGCATCAGCGCCCAGGTTTCCTCGGCGATGACGAAGCCGAGTCCGGCGTAGCGAGCCAGGAAACGGGCCGTCCGCAGCACGCGCAGCGGATCCTCGACGAAGGCCGGCGAGACATGGCGCAACACCCTGCCTTCGAGGTCGGCCAGGCCGCCGTAGGGGTCGATCAGCTCGCCCTCCGGCGTCTCCGCCATGGCGTTGATGGTGAGGTCGCGGCGGGCCAGGTCCTCCTCCAGCGTCACGTCGGGGCTGGCATGTACCTCGAATCCGGTATAGCCATGGCCGGACTTTCGCTCGGTCCGCGCCAGTGCATACTCCTCTTGAGTCTCGGGATGGAGGAATACCGGGAAATCGCGCCCCACCGGTCGAAAGCCGCGGCGCAACATCTCCTCGGGCGTCGTTCCCACGACCACCCAATCGGTATCCACGGTGGGCCAGCCCAACCGGGCATCACGGACGGCCCCGCCCACGCGGTAGACCGCCAGGCCTTCCAGGCAGCGATCCCGCCCCCTCATGGGCGGCCGCGCTCCACCCGCTCGGGCAGGCGGTGCTCCCACTCGGTGAAACCGCCGTCGAGGCTGTAGACCTCGGCAAAGCCCTGCCCCGCCAGCCAGGCCGCGGCCTGCTGGCTCGAATGCCCGTGGTAGCAGACCACCACCAGCGGCTGCTGGCGCGGCGCCGACGCCAGCAGCGCCGGCGCACTGTCATTGTCGAGGTGGCGGCTACCAGGGATATGACCGCCAGCGAAACTCATCGGGTCGCGAATATCGACCACGGTGAGGGGATCGTCGGCATCGATCCAGGTCGTCAGGGTATCTATCGTCAAATGTTGAAACGAGGGGGTCGCCATCTTGGCCTCCCTTGGCGTGAAATGGATCAGCGCTGCTGATGGCTGGACACGGCGATTCGCTCGCCGGTGGCGAGGTTCAATGCGGTGAGACTACCGCCCCATACGCAGCCGGTATCCAGTGCCTCGGCGCGCACCCGGGCGCCTTCGACACGCCCTTCCAGTGCCGCCCAGTGGCCGAAAACCAGGCGCGCCTCGTCGCTTCGGGAGTAGCGAAACCAGGGGGCGAAGCCGGCAGGGGCGCTGTCGAGCCCCTCCTTGGCACTGAAATCGAGGCAGCCATCGGCATCGATGAAGCGCATCCGTGTCAACACATTGACGATGGCGCGCAAGCGATCGATGCCCTCCAGCGAGGCCTGCCAGCAAGCGGGCTCGTTGCCGTACATGCGCTCGAGGAAGGCGCCACTGTGCTCACCGGCAAGCCGCGCCTCGACCTCCCCGGCCAGCTCAACCGCCTCCTCGACAGACCACTGGGGCAACAGGCCGGCATGGGCCATCACGGTCTCGCCCTGCCCATCGAAGGTCTGGCGCACCAATAGCGGACGCGACTGCAGCCAGTCAAGCAACGCGTCGCGGTCGGGCGCATCGAGTATGGCGTCCAGCGTATCCTTGCGATTGAGCCGGGCCCCGCCGCGCGCCACCGCCAGCAGGTGAAGATCATGGTTGCCAAGGACGGTAAGCGCGGCATCGCCAAGCGCATGCACCTCACGCAGGCAGGCGAGGGAACCAGGGCCACGGTTGACCAGGTCGCCGGCCAACCACAGGCGGTCGCGACCGGGATCGAAGTCGATCCGCTCCAGCAACTCGACGAACTCGGCATGGCAGCCCTGGAGGTCTCCAATGGCATAGACGGTCATGTCACCTTTCCTTGTGGCGTGAAGAATGGTCTCGCTCAGTGTACCTGGTTGGGCTTCGCCAGGCGGAAGGGGGCGATGGCCACCTCGAAAGGACGCTGGCTGGCGGTATCCACGCACGTGTAGGCGCCCTCCATCACGCCGACCGGCCCGTCGAGGATGGCCCGACTGGTATAACGGAACGTCTGCCCGGGACCGATCATGGGCTGCTGGCCCACCACGCCCTTGCCGCGCACTTCCTGCACCTTGCCGCTGCCCTGGGTGATTCGCCAATGCCGGGCCAACAACTGAACGCTGCGGCTCGAATGGTTGTGAATGGTCACGGTATAGCTGAAGACGTAGCGCGACTCGTCACGCGAGGACTCCTCGTCGCAGAAGGTGGGTTCCACGTCGACGAGCAATTCCCGCTCCAGGGGTACGTCCGAAACCTGATTCATATCGTCGTCTCCGTCGCGGCCAGATGGTTGGCGATGCGCACGAACTCTTCCACGCTGAGCGTCTGGGGCCGTCGTGCGGGGTCGATACCGAGGGCCGACATCGCCTCTGCGTCGATCACCCCCTTGAGGTTGTTGCGCAGGGTCTTGCGCCGCTGACCGAAAGCCTGGCGCACGACGCTGAACAGCAGCGCCTCATCGGTGGCAGGCCACGGCAACGCGGCATAGGGGGTCAATCGCACAATGGCCGAATCCACCTTGGGCCTCGGCACGAACGCCTCCGGCGGTACCGTGAACAGGTCGTCGACGCGGCAGCGGTACTGCGCCATGACCGACAGCCGCCCCCAGTCGGGGCCACCCGGCTCGGCCGCCAGACGCTCGACAACCTCTTTCTGCAGCATGAAATGCATGTCGGCGATGGCATCGCCTGCCTCTAGCAGATGTCCGATCAGCGGCGTGGAGATGTTGTAGGGCAGGTTGCCCACCACTCGCAGCGGCTCGCCATCGCCACGCAGCCGGCGAAAGTCGAACTTGAGCGCATCGCCTTCGTGAATGATGAAACCCGGCTGATTGAAGAATTGCACGCGCAGCCCCGGGATCAGGTCGCGATCGAGCTCGATCACCTCGAGGCGACCGCCTGCCGCCTCGATCAAAGGCTCCGTCAAGGCGCCCTGGCCGGGGCCTATCTCCACCAGTCTGTCGCCGGGGCGCGGCGCTATCGCCCGGACGATGCGAGAGATGATGCCGGGGTCACGCAGGAAGTTCTGGCCGAAGCGCTTGCGAGCGCGATGAACCGGCGGAGGCGATGCCATGGTAGGTTTCCTTCGTTCAATTCGGTGCCGAGACTGCCTGGCCCTTCTCGACGTTCATTGCTTCTATCTGGGGGTCGGCGCTGCGCGGCGAGCCATCTCGGCGGCCAGCGCCACGGCGACCCGCAGGCTGCCCGCATCGGCCAGGCCACGCCCAGCCAGGTCCAGCGCGGTACCGTGATCCACGGAGGTGCGCACCAACGGCAGGCCAAGGGTGATGTTGGCCGCTCGCCCGAAGCCGGCATACTTGAGTACGGGCAAGCCCTGGTCATGATACATCGCCAGCACGGCGTCGACGCCGTCAAGGTGGCGCGGGGTGAACAGGGTGTCGGCGGGCAGCGGCCCCTCCAGCAGGAAGCCTTCGACGCGCAGGCGCTCGAGACAAGGTGTGATCACCTCCAGCTCCTCTCGGCCCAGGTGACCTCCCTCGCCGGCATGAGGATTGAGGCCGCAGACGGCTATACGCGGCGCGGCAACGCCGAACCAACGCACCAGGTCCGCGTGAAGGATACGCACGATACGCTCCAGGCCGGACGCCGTGATGGCATCGGCCACGTCGCGCAGCGGCAGATGGGTGGTGGCAAGCGCCACTCGCAGCGCCGTGTCGCCTTGCCAGCCGGCATGCAGGGCGCTGTCGGTGGCCAGCATCATCACGACCTCGTCGACGCCACAGGCGTCGCGCAGGTACTCGGTGTGCCCACGAAACCCCGCATGGCCGGCATCGAGAATCACGCCCTTGTGCAACGGTGCGGTAACGATTCCCTCGGCGTGCCCGTCGAGGCAGGCAGCGATCGCCACATCGAGCGTCTCCAGCACGTAGCCGGCATTGCCCACGGCCAGCTCTCCCGGCCGGCTCGGCACACGCAGCGCTACCGGCCACACCGGCAGCATGCCGGGACGCGCCGGCGGCACCGGTTCGCCCGGCGTGAGTTCGAGCAGGCTGACCTCCAGGCCAAGTCGCTCGGCCCGCTCGGCCAGCAGCACCGGGTCGCCCACCGCCACTACCCGAGCGGAAGGAAGCTCTCCCTGCACCAGCTGCAGGGTCAGCTCGGGACCGATGCCGGCGGGCTCACCGCTGGTCACGGCCAGCACGGGGGCAGGCTGCGCCATGAGGCTAGCTGCCGTTGGCGAGCCGATTGTCGACGAAGGCTTCCGCACGGATTTCCTGCAGCCAGGCATCGAGTGCCTCGTTGGCCTTGCGCTGAAGTACCATCTGGCGTGCCTGGTCACGGCTCACGTTGCCGCCCTGCTGTTCGATAAAGCGTTCCACTTCGCGGTTGCTGACATTGACCCGACCGCCGATCTGGCGCTGGTGCAGTTCGCGCAGCAGCATTTCGCGGCGGATTTCCTCACGCACCGCCGCCATGGACAGGCCATCGGCCTCCAAGGCATCGGCGAACTGGTCGAGTGTCATGCCGTTGCTCTGGGCGATCTCGCGAATCTGTCGATTGAGTGCGGTGTCGTCGATGGAAAGGCCTGCATCAGCCGCCATTTGCAGCTGGATCTCCTCGAGGATGATCTGCTCGAGCATTTGCTCGCGCAGCATCGACTCGGGCGGCAACTGCTGGCCTTGAGCGGCAAGCTGGCTGCGCACCTGCGCCATGCGCTCCTCGAGCTGGCTCTGCATGATGGCCTGCTGGTTCACCACGGCCACGATACGATCCAGGGACTGGCGCTGCACGGGCTGGAAGTCCTGGCTCTGGGCCATGGCCGCAAGCGGCACGGCACCTAGGCACAGGGCGAGCCCCAGGGCGCCAAGGGTGGCGATTGGCGAAATCCGCATTTCTCTCTTTCCTCTCATATAGCTCACTTGTAGGGCTCTCGTAGCACAGTCCGAACGATCAGAAATCCGCGGATCGGTAGCCCGGAATGGCCCGCTCGAAGTAATCGCCGGCATCGCCGCCGACACCCCCCAGTCCCTTGAAGACGAAACGCACAAAGATACCGCGCTCGTTGTAGTCGTCGTCGATGGTGTTGGCCGTGTCGTTGTCGTTGACCCACTCGCGCCAGACGAGCTGCAAACCGTAGCAGCAGTCGTTCCACTGCACACCGGCCAACTGGTCGAGACTCCGGCGGTTGGTGTGGTCGTACAGGAAGCGGCCGATCAGGTCGATCCTCGGATTCACCTTGTAGGCGAAGGAGAGCTCGTAATCCTCACGATCATAACCCAAGCGATCCTCGTCTTCTCCCGAGGGATCGAACCCTTCGAGTTGCCAACGGTAGGCAAGGTTCAACACATGCCCGCGAGGATCGCGATAGGCGACTCCCACGCTGCTCCTCTCGGTTCGACTGCGATGATCGTCGTAGAGCCACTCGTAGCGTGTGCTCCATCGGTCGTTGATGCGCCAGTCGAGCCGCGTCACCAAGGGGGAACGTTCTCGAGTGGCCTGGTAGCGGCGCTCGCCACCGTCGGCTCGGGGGGGAGGCAACGTATCCGGGTCTCCGGCCATGTCGATGTTGCGGTCGTCGAAATAGACTGCCTGCCCTAAGCCCAGTGTAAAGCGCTCGCGACCGCTACCGTCCTCGAGGAAGCGGCTGCTGACGCCCAGCGAGATGCGATTGAGGTCGCCGATTCGATCCGAGCCCGAGAAGCGGTACGGCGACCACAACTGGTTCCACGAGAAGGCCCGTTCGTCGCTGTCGAAATCGGGGAACTCGCTCTGGTCCCGCGCCGGCACGAAGGCATAGTTGAATCGTGGCTCGAGCGTCTGGCGATACTCACGCCCGCCGAGGTCCAGCTCGCGTTCGAAGATCAGGCCGCCGTCGATCGAGGCGACCGGCACCGCCCGCTGCAACGCGGTGTCGCGCTCGGTATCGCGCTCGCCGTAATCGAGGTCGTAGGCGGTGTAGAGCCACTCCACCCGCGGCTCGAGATGCCCCCAGGTCTCGTCGAACCGCCAGCCGGTAGTGGGCGAGAGATGCATGCGGGTGCCGGTGGCCGACTCGCGCAGGGGCACCCGCGTGCGATCGACGTCGCGCCAGAAATGGGTGACGTTGGAGCGCCACTGCTGGTAGAAGCCGCCGGCCTGGGTCCAGCGCGCATTGGCGGTCAGGCTGGGCAAGCGGTAAAAGGGCTTGTCGCGATCACGTAGTGGGTCGTCCAGTTTCTGGAAGCCCTGTGCGCGGGCATCGAAATTCCACCGCTCTCCTCGGTAGTTGAGCTGAGCCAGACGCGGCATGTTGTTGGGGTCGTCGCCGAATACGCTGCCGTAATCCTCGAAGTAGCGGCCATCGCTGGCCGCGCCGTAGCGCAGGTTGTAGCTCGTGCGCGAGTCGTAGCGCCCGCTATGGCGATAGTCGACGTACCAGCGGTTCTCTCCCTCGAAACGCCGCGAGGCGTCGTTCGGGTCGTCGCTGGAGCCGCCATCGTCGTTTGCGAGAAAGGCCCCTTCGAGCTGGCCGGCATCACTGGGGTAGAGGTAGCGGTACTCGCCACCCATCAGCAGGCCGCGATCGCTGATCCATCGCGGCGTGATGGTGGCATCGTGATTGGGGGCGATATTCCAGTAGAACGGCTGGGCGTAGTCCAGGCTACCGCTCGAGAACCCCAGTTCGGGCCAAAGGAAACCGGTATGGCGTCGGTCGTCGATGGGAAAGCGCACCCAAGGCCAGTAGAACACCGGCACCCGCCCCACCTCCAGGCGTGCGTGACGTGCGGTGCCGAAACCGCTCTCGCGATCGAGTACCAGATCGCGGGTCGCCAGCCGCCACAGGTTGCTGCCGGGGTCGCAAGTGGTAAAGCTTGCCGATGTGAGGCGGAAACGGCCATCCTCCAACCGCTCCAGCTGCAGCGCGTCCCCCCGCAGGTGTTGGTCATGCACCACGAAATGCGCGGCATCGATGCTGGCCGCATCGCTGTTCAGGGAGAGTTCCCCGGCCTCGCCGCGTACCAGCAGGTTGAGGTCGCGCAGCGCGAGCGGCCCCTCGGCAAGCGCGCGATCGCGTTCGGGCGGCATGCTGACCCGCGGCGACTCGAGCTGGCTGTCGCTACGGCGCAGGATCACCTCGCCGCCGAGGATGGTCTCGCCGTCCTGGCCGTAATAGGCCGTGTCGGCTTCGGCGCGAACCTGGCCCGGCTCGTCAGTGGCCGGCAGACGGTAGTCGGGCGTTACGTAGACGCCGCGGCAGAGCGCCTCGGCGGGGCGGTCATCGCTCCAGGGGTGCCAATCCAACTGCCATGCCGGCAACGGCTCGAGCGCCACGACCTGCGGCGCACCCAGTATCAGGCCGGATGTGATCAGGCCGGCCAGTGCCGTTCCTGCATGTCGCTTGCCCATGGTCCCTCGATGTCCTTGGCGAAGAGAATCGGTATTATACAGACCGCACCCAGCCTGTCGTATGCGCCTGAACGGTCAGCATGCGGCGGTGCCCAACGGGCGTCAACCGGCACCGTCCGACACTGCAAGGAGCCAGCATGACCCAGGTCGACACCACGACGCGAATGGCGGCCCTGCGCCAATGGGCCGCCGCCCAGCATCAACTGCCCGCCGACGCTCTCGACCTGCGCCTGGCCGCGGGGGATGCCAGCTTTCGCCGCTACTTCCGCCTGAGCCTGCCCAAGGGGGGCACGCGCATGCTGATGGATGCCCCGCCGGCCCAGGAGGACAGCCGCCCGTTCGTTGCCATCGCCCAACGCTGGCGAGCCGACGGCCTGCCGGTACCGGCCCTGCACGCCGTGGACCTCGAGGCCGGCTTCATCGAACTCGACGACCTGGGCGACACGCCGCTGCAGGCCCGATTCGCCGACAGCGCGCATCCGCAAACCCTGGCCTGGCACGAGCGTGCCGTGGCGCTGATCCATGAACTGCAGAACCGCGCCGCGCCCGCCCCCCTGCCGGCCTACGATGCCGCCCTGCTCGGACGCGAGCTCGACCTGTTTCCCCAATGGTGCCTCGAGGAGTGGCTGGGCATGGCCACCCCCGCCGAATGGAGCGAGCTGCGCCAGGCATTGATCGACTCCGCCCTGGCCCAGCCGGTCGTCGCGGTACACCGCGACTTCGACGCCATGAACCTGATGGTACACGACGAGCGACTCTATCTGATCGACTTCCAGGATGCCGTGGCCGGCCCCATCAGCTACGACCTGATTTCGCTGCTGCGCGGTCGCTACTGCCGCTTCCCTGCCGAGCGCTTCGCCCACTGGGTCGAGGCCTTTCGTCAGCGGGCGATCGGCGACGGCCGCCTGTCCAGTGCCACCGATCGCGAGACCTTTCACCGTCAGGTCCAGGCCATGGCGGCCCACCGCGCGCTCAAGGTGCTCGGCATCTTCTGTCGTCTGACCCTGCGCGACGCTCGGACGGGCTACCTCGTGCGCCTGACGCACTTTCTCACTCACCTGGAGGAGAGCCTCGCCGCCCTGCCCGAGCATGCCGACTTCCAACGCTGGCTTGTCGGCACCTTCCGTCCCGCGCTCGAGAGAAAGCTGGCCGAAGAAGGCCTGCAGGAGGCGCCATGAAGGCCATGATTCTCGCTGCCGGCCTCGGCAAACGCATGCGACCGCTGACCGACCACTGCCCCAAGCCCCTGCTGCCGGTAGCCGACAAGCCACTGATCGTTCATCATCTGGAGCGGCTGGCAGCGGCCGGCATTCGCGAGGTGGTGATCAACGTCAGCTACCGTGCCGAGCAGATCGTCGAGGCGCTGGGCGACGGTAGCGCACACGGCGTCACCATCGCCTGGAGCCGCGAAGCGCAGCCGCTGGAAACCGGCGGCGGTATCCGCCAGGCGCTGCCGCAGTTGGGCACCGCCCCCTTCCTGCTGGTCAACGGCGACGTCTGGTGCAATTTTGATCCTGCCGCCCTGCCCGCGCTCGGCAACGACCTGGCTCACCTGGTGCTGGTCGACAACCCGACGCACCATCCCGCAGGGGATTTTCACCTCGACGATACCGGCCGGGTGCATCCCCAGGGCGAGCCGCGCCTGACCTACGCCGGGCTCGGCCTGCTCGATCCGGCTCTGGTCGCCGGCCAGGCACCGGGTGAGTTTCCCCTGGCCCCGCTGCTGCGCGATGCGATGCGCGCCGGGCGGGTCGGCGGCACGCACTTTCAAGGCCGCTGGGTCGACGTCGGCACGCCCGAGCGCCTGGCCGAACTGGATCGGGCACTGCGCAACCGCCAGGGCTGAGTCGGGCGCCACGGGGTGGTAAGCTGATCGGCTCGAACGTCTCGATAAGGAAGCCTTGCTCGTGAAAGCCAGCGTCAAGTGGACCGATGGTCGCCAGTTCGTCGCCTGGGCTTGCGAAGAGCGGATAGCGGCCGCGGTGGCCGTCGTGGATCAGCGCACCTAACCAATAGGAAGGAGTTCAGCTCGTGAAAGCCAGCGTCAAGTGGACCGATGGTCGCCAGTTCGTCGCCTGGGCTTGTGAAGAGCGGATAGCGGCCGTGGTGGCCGTCGTGGATCAGCGCACCTAACCAATAGGAAGGAGTTCAGCTCGTGAAAGCCAGCGTCAAGTGGACCGATGGTCGCCAGTTCGTCGCCGAGTCCGGCAGCGGCCATAGCGTCGTAATCGACGGCCCGCCCGATCATGGCGGGCGCAATACCGGGCCGCGCCCCATGGAGATGCTGCTCATGGGCATGGGCGCCTGCACCTCCTTCGACTTGCTGGAGATTCTCGAGAAGTCGCGTGCCGGCGTGACCGACTGCGTGGCCACCATCGAGGCCGAGCGTGCCGATGCGGTGCCATCCGTGTTCACCAAGATCCACGTGCACTTCACCGTCAGCGGGCACAACCTCAAGGAGAATCAGGTCAAGCGTGCCGTGGAGCTCTCCGCGGAAAAGTACTGCAGCGCCTCGATCATGCTGGCCAAGGGCGGGGTCGAGGTCACCCATTCGTACAGCATCGTCGACGACTGAGTCGGCGATTTCTCGCTTGACAGACGGGCCCGCCCAAGCGGGCCCTGGCATCTGCATCGGCTAGACGGGCGGCGCGTCCACGTGGCGCCAGAGATAAAGGGCGAGATGGGAGCGGTAGGGGGCAAAACGCGCTGCGGTGCGCAGCGTCTTGCGTCGCGGGCTGGTGAGGCGCTCGAGGGTCTTGCGCGCGGCCACGTCACCCTCCGGCCAGACATCCGGCTCGCCGAAGTAGAAGATCGAGATCATGTCGGCCGTCCACTGGCCCACCCCCCACAGCGCCGTCAGGCGCCGGGAGCGTTCGGCGTGGTCGAGGCCGCGTAGCGCATCGGCCTCGAGCCGGCCCGCACGCGCCTCCTCGGCAATCAGGCATAGCGCACGCACCTTGGCCCCCGACAGGCCGCAGCCTCGCAGCGCCCCACTGTTCGCCTCGGTGAAGAACTCCGTCAGCGGAGCTTCACCGGCAGCGACAACGACACGCGTCCAGATCGAGCGTGCCGCCTTCACCGAAAGCTGCTGCCCCGCCACCGAGCGACACAGGCGCTCGGCCAGCGGCCGGCTGTCGTCGACTTCGAGCGCGACCGGCCCGCCCCGCTCGATGGCGGCGGCGAGTCCGGGACTCAGCTCACGTGCAACCTCGACGAAGCGCAGGTGGATCTCTTCGGACATGGCACACTCAGAAACGATAGACGCTCTTGGTCATGACCTTGGACATCAGCGACATGCCGAACTTGATCGGCGCCGGGAAGCGCGCGCCGCCGGCCTCCAGCGCGAGATGGGCATGGTGCGCCTCGTCGATGGCCATCTGGCGCAGCACGGCACGCGAGCGATGGTCGCCTGCGGGCAGCCTGACCATATGGTCGTCCAGATGCTTGCCCACCTGTTCCTCGGTGGCCGCGACGAAACCCAAGCTGACCCGGTCGCCGATGGCGCCTGCCACCGCCCCCAGGCCGAAGGAGGCGGCATAGAAGAGAGGGTTGAGCACGCTGGTGTGACTGTCGAGTTCCTGCAGACGCTCGTCGCACCAGGCCAGGTGATCGACCTCCTCCTGGGCGGAGTGCTCCATCTGGCTGCGTACTTCAGGCAACTTGGCGGTGCAGCCTTGCCCCTGGTAGAGCGCCTGGGCGCAAACCTCGCCGGTATGGTTGACCCGCATCAGCCCCGCCGCATGGCGCCGCTCGTCGGCCGTCATCTCGTCATCGTGGATGTCGGCAGTGGCCGGCGAAGGGCGCGACGCCACAGCCGCACGGGGGATCAGCGTGCGCAGTACGGTGTCGAACTGATGGACCAGATTGTCGGCATGGGAGTAGTTGCGGTTCATCTCACCCTCTTCCTGTATACGGCAGCGCCACCCTGCCGGGTGGCGCCATGGACCAGGTGCACCTGATGCGTCGCACGCCTCGACGCGCGCGGCTTTCC
Organism: Billgrantia hypersalina; assembly: GCF_052584175.1. Taxonomy (NCBI): domain Bacteria; kingdom Pseudomonadati; phylum Pseudomonadota; class Gammaproteobacteria; order Oceanospirillales; family Halomonadaceae; genus Billgrantia; species Billgrantia hypersalina. Next base: position 529,212 of record NZ_JBMIQI010000011.1, on the reverse strand, counting down.
CGCATAGCGCCGGCTAGCCAGCCGGCCAAGTAAAGCGTCGACCGCCCATCAGGTGCATATGAATATGATAGACCGTCTGCCCGCCCTGGTCATTGCAGTTCATCACCACGCGGTAACCCTCATCGGCGAAGTCTCGCTCCTCGGCCAGCCGGGCCGCGACATAAGGCAACCGGCCGACCAGGGCCTGATCGTTCTCCTCGATGTCGTTCAAGGTCGCGATGTGCTGCTTGGGTATGACCAGGATGTGGGTGGGGGCCTGGGGATTGATATCGTTGAACGCCAGCACTTCGTCGTCCTCATAGACGATATCGGCAGGGACGTCACGCTTGACGATCTTGCAGAACAGGCAGTCTTGCATCGGCTCGGTCTCCACTCTCTGGATCGGATCGGCGGTAACGCCGCGGCTCAACGAAAGCGTCGCTGGGACAGCAGGTGGCGCACCAGGGGTGCCAGGATCAGCTCGATGGCCAGCGACATGCGCGCGCCGGGAACCACGAGGGTGTGCGGGCGGCTCATGAAGGAATCCTGGATCATCGCCAACAGCCAGGGGAAATCCACCGTGGAGGGATCGCGGAAGCGGATCACCACGAACGACTCGGCATCGTTGGGGATGTCCTGCACCTCGAAGGGATTGGAGGTATCCACCGTGGGCACGCGCTGGAAGTTGATATGGGTGCGCGAGAACTGTGGCTGGATGTAGCGCACGTAGTCGTCCATGCGCCCCAGGATGGTGTCGATCACCGCCTCCTGGGAATAGCCGCGCATCTTGATGTCGCGATCGATCTTCTGGATCCACTCGAGGTTCATGGTCGGCGCCACGCCCACCAGCAGGTCCACATGACGGGCAATGTCGTGCTCCGCCGTGACCAGCCCGCCGTGCAGGCCTTCGTAGAACAGCAGGTCGGTGCCGCAGGGGAGCGGTTGCCACTCGGTGAAGGTCCCCACCCGATGGCCGGCCTCGATCATCTGCTTGTCTTCGGCGTGAATGTAGTGACGATAGGTGCCGGTGCCGTGCTCGCCGTACTCCAGGAACAGCGCCTCGAGACGATCGAGCAGATTGGCTTCCACGGCGAAATGGGAGAGCTGGTTCTTGCGTTCGGGCTCTTCACGGAAGATACGCGCCAGCTCCTCGCGGGTGTAGCGATGGAAGGCGTCGCCATCGACGAAGGCGGCGTGCACGTCCTCACGGGCGAACATGCGCTCGAAGGTACGCTTGACCGTGGTCGTTCCGGCTCCCGAAGAGCCGGTCACGGCGATGATCGGATACTCGCGCGACATCAGGCGCTCTCCGCTCCGACAATGGCTTGTTGCACGGCATCGGGAATGGCCACGCTGCGGCCCTGGGCGGGGTCGACCAGGACGACGCTGAGACGTGCCGTCGCTACCGGCCGGCCGCCTTCGGCATGGCGTACCCGATGATAGACGACGATGGTCTTGCCGGTCGGCGCCGGGATGGCCGTCTCCACCACCAGCGCATCCGGCCAGCGCGCCTCGGACTGGTATTGCACGGCGAGGTCGGCGACCACGCTGGGAAAGCCGCCCATGTCCCACTCGGTCAGCCCCAACGCACCAAACGCCTGGATGCGCGCCTCATGGAGCAGCGATACCAGGGTATCGTGGCCTAGGTGGCGTCCGTAATTCATGTCGGTGATGCGTACCGACAACGGCTGACGATGAACGATGGCGGACTCGGGAAATTCCAGCTTGAGGCGCTCCATGCTCGCTCCCTGATCTTGTTGTTGGACAGCGTCGGCCGGGCGCGATTCAACCGGCCTGGCGTTCGCGTGCGATGGCGCGATAGGCGATATCGTTGCGGAACTGTCGCCCGTCCCAGTGAATCGCCGCCACGCCCCGGTACGCCAGATCGCGCGCCTGAGACACGCCCTGACCCAGCGCGGTGACGCACAGCACCCGGCCGCCGACGGTGACGATACGCCCCTGCTCATCCTCGGCGGTGCCGGCATGGAACACCTTGCAGCCGGTGGCCTCGGCAGCTTCCAGCCCCTCGATCACGTCGCCCTTGCGATAACTGCCCGGGTAGCCGCCAGCGGCAAGCACCACGCCTACCGCGGCATGCGGATCCCACTCACAGGTATGGCCGGCCAGCTCGCCTTGCGCCCCCGCCAGGCACAGCTCGGCCAGGTCGGATTGCAGGCGCAACATGATCGGCTGGGTCTCGGGGTCGCCGAAGCGGCAGTTGTATTCGATGACCTTGGGATTGCCCTCGGCATCGATCATCAGGCCGGCATAGAGGAAGCCGGTATAGGGGAGACCTTCCGCCGCCATGCCGTGCACTGTCGGCATGATTACGCGCTCCATGATGCGCTCGTGCACGCTCTCGGTGACGACCGGTGCCGGCGAGTAGGCACCCATGCCGCCGGTATTGGGGCCGGCATCGCCATCCAGCGCCCGCTTGTGGTCCTGGCTGGTGGCCATGGGCAGCACCGTGGTGCCGTCGACCATGACGATGAAACTGGCCTCCTCGCCTTCGAGGAACTCCTCGATCACCACTCGGGCCCCGGCATCGCCGAAGGCATTGGCTTCGAGCATGTCGCGTACCGCGGCCTCGGCCTCGGCCAGGGTCATCGCCACGATCACGCCCTTGCCCGCTGCCAGGCCGTCGGCCTTGATCACGATGGGCGCTCCCTGCTCGGCGAGATAGGCCAGTGCCGGCCCGATCTCGGTGAAGGTGCGGTAGGCTGCCGTGGGAATGGCGTGACGTGCCAGGAAGTCCTTGGTAAACGACTTCGACCCCTCGAGCTGGGCGGCGCCCTGGGTGGGGCCGAAGATGGCCAGGCCCGCTTCGCGGAAGCGATCGACCACGCCATCCACCAACGGCGCCTCGGGCCCGACGATGGTCAGCGTAACGTGTTCGTCGCGCGCGAACGCCTCCAGACGCTCCAGGTCGGTCGCCTCGATAGCCACATTGGTCAGCCCCGACTCATGGGCCGTACCGGCATTCCCGGGCGCCACGAACACCCGTTCGACGCGGGGCGACTGACTAACTTTCCAGGCCAGGGCATGTTCGCGGCCACCGCCGCCGATGATCAAAACCTTCATCCGCTTGCTTTTCCTGTTGCTTGCTGCGCAGACCCGCTAGTGAACGGGCCTGGTATCCGGCTGGGAGGACGTCGCGGCATTATGGCAGAAAGCTGCCCGTCACGCCGCCCCGCTGCGAATGCGTTGGGCGGGTCTCACTTTTCTTCGTCGTCGTTCTTGTCTTTCTTCGGCTCCGGCTTACCGGGCTGCGCCTGGCCAATGGCTTGCTGCCAGAAGCGCATGTTCTCCTCGGCCATCTCGCGCATCAGTTCCATGGGCGAGTGACGCATGGCCTGTTGCCATTGGTCCTGCATGCGCTTCTGCTGTTCCAGCATCAGCTGCGTTCCCTGCTCGAGGTAGCGCGCCAGCGGCAGCGGCTGGGCCATGTCGTAGACACGGATGAATTGCGCCAGCAGGTCGTTGGAGAAGACCTCGGCCTCGCCATCGGCCTGCTCCTGTTCAATGATGATCGACAGCAGGATGGTGCGGGTCAGGTCTTCTCCGCTCTTGGCATCCTCGACTCGGAACGGCTCTTCGTCGAGAACCAGACGCCGCAGATCTTCGAGCGTCACGTAGCGGCTCTGTTGCGTATCATAGAGCCTGCGGTTGGCATACTTGCGAATTACGCGCACGATGGCACTCCTTGTTGTAAGGCAAACTGCCTTTGGCTGCTATTGTGCACCGCGCCACCTCCCTTGCAAATCGAAGCGACCAACGAGGCACAATGAACCTTATCCTGCTAACCCCCGAGGAGATGCGGCACGATCGTCTGGCGTGCCTGCGCGATCCACGCCGCCTGCGTCACCTCAAGGAGGTTCATCGCGCACGCGTCGGCGACAGCCTGACCCTGGGCCTGGTGGGCGGCGGCATCGGCCGCGGCGAACTCACACTGCTGACCGACGACGAAGCCCGCTTCACTCTCGAGGGCCTCGATGCAGCCCCGCCGCCGCCGCTGCCGGTGCATCTCGTCCTCGCCCTGCCCCGCCCACGGATGCTGGCGCGAAGCCTCGAACATGCCACCGCACTCGGTGTGAAGCAAATTACCCTGCTACATACCCGACGCGTCGAGAAGAGCTACTGGCAGTCTCCGGAACTTGCCCCAGCAAAGATTCACGAACATCTGGTGTTGGGACTCGAGCAGGCACGAGATACGGTGCTGCCCGAGGTGAACCTGGCCAAGGGCTTTCGCCCCTTTATCGAGGAGCGCCTGCCACGCCTGCTCGAAGGCCGGCGCGGACTGCTGGCCCACCCCGGCATGGCCCAGCCTTGCCCCACCGGCCTGACCGAATCCAGCGTACTGCTCATCGGGCCGGAGGGGGGCTTCATCCCCTTCGAGGTGGAACGCCTCCTTGCGGCCGGTTGCGAGGGCATCCACCTGGGCCCTCGCATCCTGCGGGTGGAAACGGCGGTTGTCGCGCTGCTCGCCAGGCTGCGCTAGCGCCAGCGTGACACTCGCTAATCGTCCACTTGATCGGAAGCATCGTCCTCGTCGGGATCATATTCCACCAGCGGCGCGTCTTCGCCGCAATTCGGGGCGTTGAGGAACGTTTCGCGCACATCCAACAAGCCCAGATGCCCGATGGTACGCCGCCCCAGCAGCAGGGGGTAGTTCATGTCGCCGCGATCACGAAGGCTGAACTGCTCTTCATAGATCGTATCGTCCATGCAGATCTTCATCAGCACCACGGGGCGACGATCGACGCCGCCGGCGCCACGCAGCTTGATGCTGCGGTGGAGCGGCAACTCCAGCCATTCGGAAAAGGTTTCGCCGTTCGCCTCGTCTTCCAGCTTGAGGCGGAAGCGCACCCACTCCTCACCCTCCTTGTCGAAACGTTCAACGTCGCGCGCATCGAGCGATGACGTCAGCGCGCCGCTGTCCAGCTTGGCCTTCACCTCGACGCCCCAAGGCTCGAGGGTGCTCTTTTCGACCCAGCCGAAGATCGGCTTCTCATCGTCGGCCAGCGCCGTCGACGAACCCGCCATACACAACGCTCCCATCAGCGCCAACATGCGCCGACGGGGCCGACTAGCCTGGCGGGCATTCCCCGCTCCCTTCGTGGGCATGGACGAATCTCCTTTCATCAACGACCCTTCTTGGATCCTGCTTCGGCACGCCGGACCGGCGGCCTGACACAGGCGTTACATTTACTACACTATCAATGACACCAAGGACGAGGAGGGCAATGCGATGACACAGCCACGCATCACAAGGATGACTCTTGCCACTTCAGCCGGCCTGCTTATCGCGGGCATTGCCATCGGTGCCCAGGCTCAGTTCGACCCCCAGGGGCTCTACTCCGGCCGCGCCATCTTCGATGCCGAGGTGCATTTCGAAGCAGCGCCGCATGCAGAGGCCAGCGAGGTCGTCGACATGCTGCTCGGCGACGACCAGAAAGTCCATGCCATCGTGGTCCGCACCAACGATGCCATCGGCCAGGACGGCGACACCCTGGTGATAACGAACGACCACTACCGCCTGGTCAACCATGAAGAAGAGGGCGACACCGCCCACGACATCATTGTCGAAGCCGAGGCAGAAGCGCTCGAGGCCATGCCACGCTATGACAAAGAGTGGTGGGGCATGGCACGGCAGCGTGCCCGTGAAGCCTGGCATACCGCCGGGGAAGGCGCCGAAAGCGCCTGGCACCAGACGCGCGAGGGGCTCGATCGCATTGGTGATGGCGCCGAATCCGCCTGGGAGCGTGCCCAGGAAGGCGCAGAGCGGGCCGGCAGAAATATCAGCGAAACGCTCGACGACTGGACGAGCGATAGCAACAACTGATCCTTCGGCGACCGCGGTGACCAGGCCGTCAGGCCTGGCCACTCTCAGCGCTGCAGCCGTTCCAGCAGGCTCACGGTGGCAAAGCCGTCCGGCGTGACGCCGATGCTACGCTGGAACTCCCGCAGCCCGGCACGGGTATTGGGCCCCATGACGCCATCCGGCGTTCCCACATCGTAGCCACGCTCGTTCAGCGCCTGCTGCAATTCACGTACCTGACGGCGAGAAAGCGGCTGTTCGTCACGTGGCCATTCGGCTCGGATCCCCTCGCGCCCGGCAATCCTATCGGCCAGCGTCGCTACTGCCAGGGCATAGCTGGTGGCGTTGTTGTAGCGCAGGATGGCGCGGTAATTGGGCCCTACCAGAAAGGCCGGCCCCCGAGCCCCGGCGGGCGCGATCACGGAGGCCTGCGCGAAATCGGGCAGGCTGCCGCCACCGATGCGGCCTACGCCCTGGGCGGCCCACTCGCTGCTTGAGCGGCGCGTGGAGAGTTCCGTCTGGGCATAGTCGAAATCTTGCGGCAGACGCACTTCCATGCCCCAGGGCTGACCGGGCTGCCAGCCGGCACGCGCCAGGTAGTTGGCGGTCGAGGCCATGACATCCGGAATGCTGTGCCAGATGTCACGCCGACCGTCACCGTCGCCATCGACGGCAAAGGACACGAAGCTGGAAGGGATGAACTGGGTATGGCCCATGGCGCCGGCCCAGGAACCGATCATGCGCTCCGGTGCGATGTCGCCGGCCTCGATGATGCGCAGCGCAGCCAGCAGTTCGCCGCGTGCGAAGTCTTGCCGACGGCCATCGAAGGCCAGGGTGGCGAGCGCCTCGAGAGTAGAAAAGTCGCCGAAATTGCCGCCGTAGTTGCTCTCGATTCCCCAGATCGCGACGATGATCTCCCCCGGCACTTCGTAGCGCTGCTCTACGCGCCGCGCTGTATCGCGGTGCTCGTCGAGCTTGGCACGCCCCTGGCTGACGCGGGCCTGGGACACGGCCCCGTCCAGATACTGCCAAATGGGGCGAACGAACTCGGGCTGGGAGCGGTCGAGCTCGAGGACGCGCGGCCGGTATCGCACATCCTTCAGAGCACGATCCAGTGTTGCTTCATTGATCCCCTCTTCCCGGGCCAGGCGGCGAAAGTCGCGCAGCCAGGCCTGAAAGTCTTCCGGTGCGGCTCGCTCGACCTCACCGCCATCAGCGTCGGGAGCGGCCGCCGCCCCGCCCTCCTCGCTGGAGGCTCTCTCCTCGGGCTGTGGCTCACCCGCCACGACATCCTGCACGGGACCGGTCTGGCAGCCTGACAGGAGAAAGAGGAGAAGTGCGGCGGGTAGATACGAGCGAGTCATGGCGGCAGTATTCCTTTACGTCGACGGCCACCGATGATGGCGCAGAAGCGGTCGTCAGGCCAGCCCTGCGAGGGGGCGGAATCGTCGCTTTGTGTAACCGAGCCTACCTGGCAGCCCGCCTATCACTTGGGGTCGTTGTCGCGAGGCTTGTGCACGGCATTGGAGTCCGTTTCCAGGCCGCTCTTGAGCTCGTGGGTCAACGGGTCGTAGTTGGGCCGCAGTTCATCCTTTACCGTTCCGCTCCACAGCTTGGAGCCGACGAAGTAGCCGGCGCGACCGATAACATGGGCCGCCACCGGCGCCGTCATCAAGACGAAGACGATGATGGCAAAGGCGCGCGCCACCACGGCAACTTCGGCGAAATGCAGCGCCACCGCCAGCATGATGAGGATGACCCCAAGCGCCGCCGCTTTCGTGGTGGCGTGCATGCGGGTCAGCAGGTCGGGCAGGCGCAGGATGCCCAGCGCCGCCAGCAGCATGAAGATGGCCCCGGTGAGGATCAAGAATCCCTTGATGGCTTCAATCATCGCGCGGCCCCCCGCGTTCGAGGAAACGGGCGAAACCGATGGCGGCCAGGAAGCCCATCAGGGCGATGACGATGGCGGCATCGAGAAAGCTCGACACGTCGGTGCGAATGGCATAGACCCCCACCAGGCCCACCACGATGCTGGCGAACAGCTCCAGCGCGACGACCCGGTCCGGAAGACTGGGACCTCGCACGACCCGGACGAAGGCAAGGACCAGGCCCAGGCTCATCAGTACCTGGCTGATCAGGATCACGACGTCCATAACGGCTTCTCCGGCGTCGGTGTCAACGGAACAGTTCCAGGGCGCGACATTCCATTTCCTTGAGGTTGCGGCGCAGCTCCCCTTCATCGTCGAGGAACATGGCATGGATATAGAGCACCTTGCGGTCGTCGGAAACGTCCAGGCTCAGGGTGCCGGGGGTCAGCGAGATCAGATTGGCCACCATGGTGATCTCGAGCTCCGTGCGCGCGGCAAGGGGCAAGGCGATGACCCCCGGCTTCATGTGCCATGGCGGCGTCAGGATATCGAACCCGACCCGCAGGTTGGCCTGAACCAGCTCCTTGATGAAGAAGCCGAGGAAGCGCAGAATCCGCGGCACCCGCGCCGGATAGCCGGCCAGGGCGTCGACCTGGGGCTCGATCAATACCAGGGTGATGTAACCGAATACCAGCCCGACCACCAGGTTGAGCCCCGAAAAGTCGCCGGACAGGACGACCCAGGCCAGGGCCAGCAGCAGGTTCCATATCGCACCGGTCATGGCCGCGTCTCCTCGTTGGCGGCATCGATCAAGGTATCTTCGACGCCAGCCGCCTGCCCCAGTACCGCCTCGATGTAGCCTTGCGGATTCATGAGCTGGTCGCCTATCCGGTTCATCATCGCCATCAGCGGCTCGGCGAAAATCCCGATCAGCAGCGCAAACAGGGCCAGCACCGTCACCGGAAGATACATCAGCCACAGGCTTGCCGGCACCATGCGGCTGTCGTCGCCTACCACCACCTCTTCGGCGGGCACCAGGTTATCCTCCGGCAGGGTCTTCCAGAACACCTCGTTCCAGATCTTGACCATGGAATAGAGCGTCATCAGCCCCACCAGCAGAGCGACCGCCGTGACGGTATACGCCTCCGCCTCGATACCCGCACGCACGATGACGAATTTGGCGAAGAAACCCGACAGCGGCGGTACTCCAGCCAGCGAAAAGGCGGAGAGGAAGAAGGCCACCGCCAGCCACGGCTTTTCGCGATACAGCCCTCCCATCTTCTTGAGATCGTAGGTGCCCTGGAGGCGTCGGGTGATGCCGCTGATCAAAAACAGGTTGGTCTTGACCACGATGTTGTGCATCACGGCGAAGATGCCCCCGGCAATCGCCAATGGCGTATACAGCGCCAGCCCCAGGATCATGTAACCGATCTGGCTGACGATATGGAACGACAGGATACGGCGGAACTCGAACTGAGCCGCCGCACCGAGCACGCCGGTGACCATGGTCAGCGCAGCACCCCATAGCAGCAGGTCCTGGGTATAGCCCAGCGTCTGGTCGAATAGCAGGGTGAAAACGCGAAACAGCGCATAGACGCCCACCTTGGTCAGCAGCCCGGCGAACAGCGCCGACACCGCTACCGGCGGCGTGTGGTACGAGGCCGGCAGCCAGAAGAACAACGGGAATGCCGCCGACTTGATACCGAAGGCGACCATGAACATCACCGCCAGCACCTCGACCATGCCCTCGTGCTCGGCCACCGCCAGACGCTGGGCGGCGTCGGCCATGTTAAGGGTGCCGACCATGCCATACAGCAGCCCCACCGCCGTGAGGAAGATCACCGAAGCCAGCAGGTTGAGGGTGACGTACTTGATCGCCCCCTCCATCTGCGCCTTCTCGCCGCCGAGGATCAGCAACGCGAAGGAGGCCACCAGCATGACCTCGAACCAGACGTAGAGGTTGAAGATGTCCCCGGTAAGAAAGGCACCAGCCACCCCGGCCAACAACAGGTGCATCAGGGGGTAGTAGCCGAAGCGCTCATGCCCCGGACCGGTGGAGGCCAGCGAATAGATGGCCAGAGCCAGGCCAATGATGCCGGTGAGCACCACCATCAACGCACTGAGCACGTCCGCCACCAGGGTAATGCCATAGGGCGCCGGCCATCCGCCCATCTGGATGACCACATACCCCTCGCGGCTCACCACGACCAGCAACCAGATGGCCAGGCCGAGCAGGGCGAGGTTACCGGCCACGGCGGTGAAACGCTGCATGGGACGCGACCGCCAGAACAACAGCGAAACGGCCCCCGAAAGCAATGGCAGAAGAACGGGAAGAGCGACCTCGGGCCTCACGTATCGGTTTCCTTCATCTTGTCCAGGTCATCGGCCTTGACGATCTCGTAGGCCCGCCGGATCAGCACCACGGCGAACGCCAGCACGCCGAAAGCGATCACGATGGCGGTGAGCACCACGGCCTGGGGCAAGGGATCTGCCACCGGGCCCAGCGGCGCGGTCAGCCCCTCGGGAATCAGCGGCGGCGCCCCGCGGGTCATGCCGGCCGAGGTGAAGATGAGCAGGTTAGCGGCGTTGGAGAGCAGCATCAGCCCGATCACCAACTTGACGATAGAACGGCGCAGCATGAGAAAGACGGCGGCCGCATAGAGCAGCCCTATGGCCACGGCCATCACCGGTTCCATGGCAATCCTCCCTCAGGTAACGACGATTGGGCACCGCCGGCGCCCCCGTGCTCAAGGCTCATCCTTGTCCACCTCCATCAGCGTCATGACCATGGCAAGCACCGATCCCAGCACCGCGATATAGACGCCGATATCGAAGATCAGGGGCGTCGACGCGTAGAAATCGACGCCGGGAATGGGCCACCACTGGGCGGTGAGAAACGGCTGGTCGACGAACCAGGCAGGGAACACCGAGATCATACCCAGCAGCAGACCCACGCCGATCAGGTCGCGGGGATCCACCATGCGCAGCACCTCGCGGGTGGCGCTGACACCGAAGGCGAACAGGTAAAGGGTAAAGGCCCCCGCCGCTACCAGCCCAGCGATGAAGCCACCGCCGGGTTCGTCGTGGCCGCGCAGCAGCAGGAAGACGGAAAACAGCAGTTGCAGCGGCATCAGGATGCGTGCCGCCGTATGCAGGATGAGGGTCCCCGACTTAACCATTGCCGGACTCCTTCTCGGCTACCGAAGGCTTGTCCGGCTTCGCCGTCGCCCTCAGCTTGAGCATGGCGACCACGCCGATGGCCGCCAGGGCCAGGACGAAGATCTCGCCCAGCGTATCCAGCGCGCGATAGTCGACCAGGATCACGTTGACGATATTGCGGCCATGGGCCAGCGGAGCGCTGTTCTCGATCATGTAGTCCGAGATCGGCACGAACTGGTCGATCCCCCAGGCGGTGAGGATCAGCAGCGTGACCAGTATGCCCAAGCTGCCCGCCACCAGGGCGTCACGTACCCGCTCGAGAGGCGTCGAGAGGGTGGCGAAGCGCGGCAGCCGGAACAACACCAGCACCAGCAGGATGACCGTCAGGGTTTCCACCAGCAACTGCGTGATGCCAAGGTCGGGAGCGCTGAACAGAATGAACGTCAGGGCGATGGAGAAGCCCATGATACCCACCGATACCACGGCGCTGAGCCGTGAGCGCGAGATGGCGGCGAACAGGGCGCCCATTACCATCAGCGTGGTCACCAGCACCTCATGGAAGCGCACGTCGAGTTCGAAGGCGATCTCGAGCGAGTGCCGCACCAGCAGCGAGTTGCCGACCAGCGCGATCAGTACCAGCACCATCACCAGAATGTAGTTGCGCATATAGCCATTCTGCAGGATGCGCGTCTGCCAGTCGGACACCACCGTGATGCCATGCATGAGCGCCTCGTAGCCGGCCTCGGGGCCGCGAGCCATGATCGGGTCGAGCCGTGCCAGGTGGGCGCGCAGGCGATCCCAGCGCTTGAACAGCAGGTAGCCCAGCACCAGGGTCACGAGCGACATGACCAGTGGGATGTTGATACCGTGCCACAGCGACAGATAGACGGTCACCGGTTCGCCCATGACCGCTGAAGCCGCTGCCGTCAGCACGCCCATGCCGGCCAGCACCGGCACCACGCCGAGCAGCAGCGAGAGCGCTGCCAGGCAGGCTGGCCCCAGCAGCATCGATACCGGGGCTTCGTGGGGCACGTGAGGCGTCGGCCGCCGTTCGCCGAAGAACGGGCGCAGGGCGACGATGGCCGCCACGGCGATGGTGAGAAATGCCGAGACGAAGGCGAGCAAGAGGACCAGCCAGCCGTAGACCTCCGCCTCGAGCGCCGCCTCGAACATCATCTCCTTGGCGATGAAGCCGAACAGTGGCGGCGCCCCGGCCAGCGACAAAGCCGCCACCACGGCAATAGTCGCGGTCACCGGCATCAGCGAGCGCAGGCCACCCAGGGCGGTGACGTCCTTGGTCCCGGTTTCGTGGTCCAGGATGCCAGCCACCATGAACAGCGCCCCCTTGTAGAGGGAGTGCGCCAGCAGGAAGGTGACGAAGGTGATCAGTGCCCCCTCGGTGCCGATGCCGAGCAGCATGGTCAAGGTACCGAGCGCCATGATCGTGGAATAGGCCAGCAGCTTCTTGATGTTGGTCTGACGGATCGCCAGGAAGGCGCCGGTGAACATCGTTACCGCTCCTACCACGGAGAGGATGGCGACCCAGGCATCACTGCCGCCCAGGCTCGGCTGCAGGCGCGCCATGAGGTAGATGCCGGCCTTGACCATGGTGGCCGAATGCAGGTAGGCCGATACCGGCGTGGGCGCCGCCATGGCGTTGGGCAACCAGAAGTGGAACGGGAACTGGGCCGACTTGGTAAACGCCGCCAGCAGCAGGCATAGCAGCATCGGCAGGTAGAGTTCGTGCTCACGCAGGTCGACCCCAGCGGCGGTGATCTCCGCCAGCGACCAGCTGCCGCTGACATTGCCCAGCATCGCCAGGCCTGCCATCAGGGCCAGACCGCCACCGAAGGTCACGAACAGGCCCTGGCGTGCCGATTTCCGAGCCTCGACGTCAGCATGACTGAAGCCGATCAGCAGGTAGGAGGTGATGCTGGTCAATTCCCAGAACACGAACAGGGTCAAAAGGCCGTCGGCCAGTACCAGCCCCAGCATCGACACCATGAAGGCGAGAATGACGACGTGGAAACGCGCCAGGTCGCGATGCCCCTTGAGGTAGCCGCCCGCATAGATCAGCACGAAGCTGCCGATGACCGTGATCAACAGTGCGAACAGCAGCGCCAGGCCATCGATGAAAAAGGAAAGGCTCATGCCCAGCGAAGGTACCCAGTCGAGCTGGAGGTAGAGGACCTCACCCTGCATGATGTGAGGCACCTGGCTCAGGAACCAGAGTGCCAGCAGGGCGGGAAATGCGGCCAGGACGAAGCTGGTGCGTGAGCCGAACCATTGATGCAACAAGGGGACAAAAGCGGCCAGCACGAACCCTGAAAGCACGGCAAATTGCATCATGCAGTTCCCTTCCGTCAGTTCATTCACCGGGCATGGATCCCCTTGCCTCGGCTGCGTCGAATTGCTGGCAAGCCAGCCTTGTCAATGCCCCTCCGCCTGCACTTTGCACCGATCATGAACCAGGTCAAGAAACGGTCATTAGGCCGAAAAAATACGCCCAAAGGATGAGCGTCAGCCGCCGCCCCAAGCTGTCTATTGCAGCGCAAAACGATTAAAATTTGCGCCGTGGCTGGCTACGGCGGGCATTGTTTTTACGGCGAAACGGCTTGCTAGTATAGCGATTTGACTCCGTTTTTTCATTCCCTCCGGTAGCCTGGGCCGCCGAATATCGAGCATGACGAACAGCTTGTGTGGTACTCGGCACGCACCACGTGAACGCGCATTATGCAAGCTCCGAGCCGCTGCCAGAATGGACGAACCACCATGTCGTTACTGTGGATTCCCCTTCTCACCACCGTCGGCGTCGCCGTTCCGGCAATGACCTCTCGTCTGGGGCGCAGCATTTGCGTCGCCGCCACGCTGATCGCTCCCCTTCTCGCCCTCGCCCTCTTACTGCTGCATGCCCCCTCCGTCATTGCTGGCGAGGTGATCAGCCTGCGGCTGAGCTGGATGCCACTGCTCGGCCTCGATCTGGCCTTGCGCATCGATGGCCTGACGCTGCTGTTCGCGCTGCTGATCCTGGGGATCGGCAGCCTGATCCTGTACTACGCCGGCCATTACCTGTCGGCCGAAGAGGACGACGGCCGCTTCCTCGCCTACATGATGCTGTTCATGACGGCCATGCTCGGCATTGCCATGGCGGACAACCTTATCCTGCTGTGGCTGTTCTGGGAACTCACCAGTATCGCGTCGTTCCTCCTGATCGGCTTCTGGGGCCACCGCAGCGATGCCCGACGCGGCGCGCGCACAGCACTGATGGTCACAGGCGCCGGTGGGCTCGCCCTGCTGGCCGGCGTCATATTGATCGGCCAGGCAGCCGGCAGCTTCGCCATGGCCGACGTGCTGACGGCAGGCGACCGCATCCGCGCCTCCGAGCACTATCCGCTGATCGTGCTGCTGGTGCTGCTGGGCGCCTTCACCAAGTCGGCCCAGTTCCCGTTCCACTTCTGGCTGCCTCACGCCATGGCGGCCCCCACGCCGGTCTCCGCCTTCCTCCACTCGGCCACCATGGTCAAGGCGGGCGTGCTGTTGATGGCGCGGCTGAACCCGGCACTGGGAGACACCGCCCTGTGGAGCCTCAGCCTGTCGCTGGTGGGGCTGGCGACAATGCTGTATGCGGCCTGGTTCGCCCTGCTAGAGCGCGACCTCAAGGGCATCCTCGCCTTCTCCACCGTCAGCCACCTCGGTCTCATCACGCTACTGCTCGGCCTCGGCAGTCCGCTGGCCATCGTCGCAGCCGTCTTCCACATTCTCAACCACGCCACCTTCAAGGCTGCGCTGTTCATGATGGTGGGCATCATCGACCACGAAACCGGCACCCGCGATATCGACCGCCTCGGCGCGCTGTGGTCGATGATGCCGCTGACCGGCACCATGACCGTACTGGCCGGTTCCGCCATGGCCGGTTTCCCGCCGTTCAACGGTTTCCTGTCCAAGGAGATGCTATTCGAGCAGAGCCTGCTCAACAATTTGCTCGGCGCGCTGAGCATCGTCATCCCGCTGCTGGTGGTGATTGCCGCCATGCTTTCGGTGGCCTATTCCCTGCGCCTGATCTGGAGCCTGTTCTTCGCCGCTCCCAAGCTGACCCGCGAACAAAAGGCCCAGCCACCGCTGCGGGCGCACGACCCCACACGCGGCATGCTCGCTCCCGGCCTGTTCCTGGCCGCCATGAGCCTGGTCGTGGGCCTGTTTCCGATGACCTTGGCCGCCCCCCTGCTCAATGCCGCGAGTCTCGCGGTACAGGGAGAGACGACACCGGTCTTCAAACTGGCCCTGTGGCATGGCTTCAACTTGCCGCTACTGATGAGCGCCGTTGCCGTTGCCGGTGGCATCCTGGTCCTGCGTCAGCACCGCCGTTTCGCCAAGCTCGCGGCGCTGTTCCCCGAGCGCAACGCCGGCTTGATCTTCGAGGCGGCGATCCAGCGCCTGATCAAGGCCTCTCTGTGGCTCACGTTGCGGCTGGAGAACGGCTCGCTGCAGCGCTACCAGGCGCTGCTGATCCTGAGCGCGCTGGTCATGGCCGCCCTCGGCCTGACCCGGCTGGATAACCTGATCGGCGAGCGCGGCATGCAGCCGCTCGACGGCATGCTGTTCCTCGGCGCCGGGCTGATGATCTTCGGCGCCATCGGCAGCGCCCTGAGTCACCGCTGGCGCCTGGTATCGCTGTTGATGCTCTCGGTAGTCGGACTCTCGGTATCGCTGACCTTCGTGCGCTTCTCCGCTCCCGACCTGGCCCTGACCCAGCTATCGGTGGAAGTCGCCTCGATGATTCTGATGATCCTGGCGCTATTCTTCCTGCCTCAGCGTCCGCCGCTGATGGTCTCGGGCCGACGCATCCTGCGCGACCTGTTCCTGGCCGCCTCGCTGGGGCTAGTGGTGGGCATGCTCAACTTCGCGCTGCTGACCCGCGAGACGCTGTCCATCGCCGATTACTTCCTGAGCGAGAGCGTACCCGGCGGAGGGGGCACCAACGTGGTCAATGTCATTCTCGTCGATTTCCGTGGTTTCGATACCTTCGGCGAGATCACCGTGCTCGCCCTGGCCGGACTTGCCACCTTCAAACTGCTCAACCGCCTGCGCCTGTTCATGCCGGCCGGCAACGTCGAGGGCATTCGCTGGTCGCGCCATCGCCACCCCCTGATCCTGGCGGTTGTGGCGCAGATCCTGCTGCCGCTGGCACTGCTCGTATCGGTCTATATCTTCCTGCGTGGCCATAATCAGCCGGGCGGTGGCTTCATCGCCGGCCTGATCACTGCCACCGCCCTGCTGCTTCAGTACATGGCCCGCGGTTATGACTGGACCCGCGCACGGCTGCGGCTCTCCTATCCGGTGGTCGCCGTATCGGGGCTGGCGATCGCCCTGGCTACCGGGCTCGGCAGCTGGCTGTTCGGCTACCCCTTCCTGACCTCGGCCTTCGATCACTTCCATCTGCCCCTGATCGGCGAGTTCGAGCTTGCCACGGCGATGCTGTTCGATGTCGGCGTCTATCTGACCGTGGTCGGTGCCACGCTGATGATCCTGGTCAACCTGGGCCGTGTCACCACCATGAACCGCCCGACACTGGAGGAACATTGATGGAAGCCCTGTTCTCGCTCGTCGTCGGGGTGCTCACCGCCAGTGGAATCTACCTGCTGCTGCGCGGCCGCACCTTCCCGGTCATCATCGGACTCGCGCTGCTCGGCTATGCCGTGAACCTGTTCCTGTTCTCTGCCGGCGGGCTGCATACCGATGCTGCCGCAGTCATCGGGGAGTCATTCGCCCCGGCCGACCCCCTGCCCCAGGCCCTGGTTCTCACGGCCATCGTGATCGGTTTCGCCATGACGGCCTTTGTCGTGATCCTGGCGATTCGCGCCCGTGGCGATCTCGGCTCCGACCATGTGGACGGTCAGCAGGGCGAGGATGGAGACATGCCGCAATGAGCCAGCACTTGATCTCCCTGCCTATCCTGCTGCCCATGCTGGGTGCCCTGGTGCTGCTGCTCTCGGGCAAGGCCAGTGATCGTACCCAGCGCCAGCTCAGCGTCGGCTTCACCGCCCTGCTGCTGATCGTTTGCCTGCTGCTGCTGCGCCAGGCCGCCAGCGGCGAGCTCATCTTCTATTCACTGGGTAACTGGCAGGCCCCCTACGGCATCGTGCTGATGCTCGACCGGCTCTCGGCGCTGATGCTGAGCCTCAACGCCGTACTGGCCGTGGGCTGCCTGCTCTTCGCCTGCGCCGGAGAGGATATGCGCGGCAGCAATTTCCACGGCATCTTCCAACTGCAGCTGATGGGCCTGAACGGTGCCTTTCTCACCGGCGACATCTTCAACCTGTTCGTGTTCTTCGAAATCCTGCTGCTGGCCTCCTATGCCCTGCTGATGCACGGCGGCAACAAGGCGCGAGTCGGTGCCGGCCTGCACTATGTGATTCTCAACGTGGCCGGCTCCGCGTTGTTCCTGATTGCACTGGGCGTGCTCTACGGCGCCACCGGCACGCTCAACAAGGCCGACATGGCCCAGCGCGTGGCCGAGATGTCGGGCGATGAGGCGGCCTTGGTCACGGCCGGGGGACTGCTACTGATCGTGGTCTTCAGCCTCAAGGCGGCCCTCTTGCCGCTCTACTTCTGGCTGCCACGCACCTACTCGGCGGCGCCCGCGCCGGTCGCGGCATTATTTGCCATCATGACCAAGGTCGGCCTCTATGCCATCCTGCGGGTGCAGTCGCTGATCTTCATCGACACGCCTGCCGCCTCCGCCATTGCCGGCTGGCTATGGTGGTCGGGGCTCGCCACTATCGTGCTGGCGGCCATCGGGGTGGTAGCGGCCCGCGACCTACGACCGCTGATCGCCTACCTGGTGCTGGTCTCGGTCGGCACCCTGCTGGCCGCCGCGGCGCTCGGCACGCCCGCCGCCATGACCGCGCTGCTCTATTACCTGCCCCATACCACCCTCATCTGCGGGGCGCTGTTCCTGATTGCCGAACTGATCGGCCAGCAGCGCGGCAAGGCTGGCACCCGACTGGTACGCGCACGACGCCTGCACCAACGCCAACTGCTCGGCATCCTGTTCCTGGTCGCCGCGGTGGGTGTGGTCGGGCTGCCACCACTGGCGGGCTCGCTGGCCAAGCTGCTGCTGCTGCAAGCGGTCGAGGGCAACGCCAGGCTGTGGCTATGGCCACTGCTGCTGCTGGCAGGGCTGTGCGCCCTCATCGCCATGTCCCGTGCCGGCTCGGTGTTCTTCTGGGCCAGTTACAAGGGCGAGGTCGCCGCCGGCAAGGTCAGCCGGGCCCAGCTCGCCGGCGTCGCCTGGCTGTTGGCCACCGCCCCGGCGCTGGTTGCCCTAGGGGGGCCCATCAGTCATTACGCCCAAGCCACGGCCGAGCAACTGGCCAGCCCCCAGGCGATCATTCACCAGCTGCTGGGCGATGAGCCGGAACGCGAACTCGTCCAGCTTCACCCGCTGATAGTTGACCAGCACCCGGGAGAGACACCATGAGAGCCTTGGGACGCTACCTGCCCACCCCCACGCTGTCGCTGGTGCTGTTGGCCGTGTGGCTGTTGATGGCGCGCAGCCTCGCTCCTGGCCAGGTGCTATTGGGCGTGCTGCTGGCAGTGACCATACCGTTGCTCACGCAGAGCTTCTGGGAGCCGCTGCCCCGGGTCAGACATCCGCTCAAGCTGGCCTGGTTCGTCCTGGTGGTGATGTGGGATATCGTCAAGGCCAACGTGCACGTCAGCCTGCTGATCCTGCTGCCACGGCGCGAGCCGCACCCCGGCTTCGTCGAGTATCCTCTCGAAGTGAAGGACCGCCTGGCCATTACCTTGTTGGCCAACACCATCACCATGACGCCCGGCACCGTGTCGACCAACCTCCGCCTCGACGGCTCCACGCTGCTGATCCATGTGCTGGACATGGATGACGAGCATGCCCTGATCCGCGAGATCCGCGATCGCTACGAGCGGCCGCTGAAGGAGATCTTCGAATGCTAGACACCGCCCTGTTGATCAGCCTGGGGCTGATCGTGCTGGCCATGGCCATGAACATCTACCGGCTCGCCATCGGCCCCGACGTCCCCGACCGCCTGCTGGCCCTCGATACGCTCTACGTGAATTCAATCGCCCTGATCGTCCTGCTGGGGCTTTGGCTCAACACCAAGACCTACTTCGAGGCGGCGATACTAATCGCGATGCTCGGCTTCGTCGGCACCATGGCCATCTGCCGCTACTTGCTGCGCGGCGACATCATCGAATAGGAGAGCGCGACATGACCTTCTACGTGATCGCCGAGGGCGTGATCTCCTTTCTGCTGGTGGCCGGCGGCGTATTCGCCTTTACCGGCTCGCTCGGCATGCTGCAGTTCAAGGATTTCTTCATGCGCCTGCACAGCCCTACCAAGGGCACCACGCTGGGCATCGGCTGCATTCTGATCGCCTCGATGCTCTACTTCACCATTACCCAGCGCGAGCTGCACGTGCAGGAGCTCTTGATCACCCTGTTCCTGTTCATCACCGCACCGGTCACCGGCCACATGCTGGCCAAGACCGGACTGCACATGCACCTGCGCTTCACCACCGGTACCCGCGGCTCGGTGCCCGAATTTCGTGACGAGGACGTGGGTCAGAGCCGTGTGGCAAGGCCCGCCCGCGCCAGGCATCCCTGGAAGTATCGCAAGAAGAAGCGGTCCCGCCAGCTCCGCTGAGACGACGGCGCTGGAGACAGCCCCCCGGACGGCGCACCTGCCGTCCGGCCGGCATGGTTCAGCTCAGCCAGCCGCCCAGTTCGTTCTCGGCGATGGCCAGCAGTGCGTCGATATGGTCGTCGCGATCGTTGAGGCAGGGAATGTAGGTGAATCGCTCCCCTCCGGCGGCAAGGAAACTATCGCGAATCTCCTCGTTGATTTCCTCGAGGGTTTCCACGCAGTCGGAGGCGAATGCCGGCGAGACCACCGCGATATGCTTCCTGCCCTGGCGCGCCAGCGCTGCCACGTGATCCACGGTCTGCGGGCCGACCCACTCCTCGGGACCGAACTGCGACTGGAAAGCAGTCTGGATCGCGCTTTCCTCCCAGCCCAACCGCTCGCGCAGCAGCCGGGTGGTCTTCTGGCACTGGCAGTGGTAGGGGTCGCCCTCGTGCAGGAAGCGCTTGGGCACGCCGTGGTACGAGGCGACCAGCACCTCGGGCGGCGTCTCGGCGGCGGCATACGCCTCGCGAACCGAACTGGCCAGCGCCTCGAGATAGGCCGGATGGTCGAAGTAGGCCGGCACGGTGCGTAGCGCCGGTTGCCATTTGAGCTTCATCAGGGTGCGGAAGGCCTGATCGTTGGCCGTGGCCGTGGTCGGCGAGGCGTACTGCGGATAGAGCGGGAAGAACAGAATGCGCTCGCAGCCCTCGGCCTGCATCCGGCGCAGCACGCTATCCGTGGAGGGGTTGCCGTAGCGCATGCAGAAATCCACTTGCACCCGCTCGCCATGGCGCGCCCTGAGCGCCTCGGCCAGCTTGCGGGTCTGCTCGCGAGTGATGGTCAGCAGCGGACTTTCGTTTCTTTCGGTATTCCAGATGCTGCGGTAGGCTTCCCCCGACTTGAACGGCCGCCGGGAGAGGATGACCAGTTGCAGCAACGGCTGCCACTTCCAGCTCGCATAATCCACGACGCGCTTGTCGGAGAGGAACTCGCTGAGGTAGCGACGCATCGACCAGTAGTCGGTGCCGTCCGGCGTCCCCAGGTTGGCCAGCACGACGCCGATCTTTGACCGGGGGATAGCGGGGTGTTCCGCCGGAGCCTGGGCGGGACGTTGACGCTCCGGCGAGCCCAATTCCACTTGCGATGCGGCCATGCCCTGCGCTCCTCATGATGAAGGATAAGGAGCGATTATTGTATCAGGCGCAAGCCCCGCAAGGGCATCGAGTTATACTATGAATACGATTTGTATAACTTGAATCAAGGAAGTGGTCCGGTCAAAAAACCAGCGGCATGCGTGACGTCAGCGGATCGTGATAATGCGCCTCGCGACCGACCACCTCGTCCTGCGGCACGTGCTGGACCAGGAAAGCACGATGAATCCCGGCACGCTGCAGCTCGAGATACACGTCCTCGAGGGAGCGGAAGACGGTGGGCTTGCCACGACGTGTCAGCAAGTGACGCGCCCCTTCCACGTCTTCCAGCTCCACCTGGTAGCAGTGGCTGCCGGAATGGGTGATGACCCGCACCTCGAAGTTGTCGTGACGGGTAACGAAATGCTTGAGCTCTTCGAATTCCATGGTTCCCTCCATGTCTTGGTGTCGTCCCGTTGGCCTATGCAGGATATGCGTCGGGCACAGCATGACTGTGCCCGATATCATTTACATGACAGTAACGTATTTTTCCTATGACAGCGCCTGCGCCGCGTGGTTCCAGCAATCCCCTGTACGCTACCGAATGTTATTGGTATTCCGAAGGGTCGATGGCCTTGGCCAGGGAATTGCGATCGACCCACTTGCCCGCCTTGGTTTCCTTGTAACGGAACACCACGCGGTCCCCCACTGCCACGGTCAGCTCGGCATCCTCGGTCTGGTAGCTATAGGCTTCGCCGTCAACGACAATGTGGAAGCGATAGAGATCCGGCATGCCCAGCCACTCCTTGAACGGTCCCTCGCGCTCGATCGACTGGAGCTCGCCGCGCGCTTCCAGCTTGGGGGTGCGCTGACGCTTGCCGCGCCGAAATCCGCCTGCCATGGTCTCTCCTCGAAAAACGACTGTCGGGGGCTCGGCATTATACGGGGCCGCACGCGAGGCTCAAGCGCCCGCCGGCATCATTCCCCGAACGCCTCACCGTAGCTGTCGGGCGCCAGATCCTCGAAGCGGGTGTACCGGCCGATGAAGGCCATGTGCACGGTGCCGATGGGACCGTTACGCTGCTTGCCGATGATGAGTTCGGCCAGCCCCTGGTTATCGGGATTATCCGGATTGTAGACCTCATCACGATAGACGAAAGCGATCACGTCGGCATCCTGCTCGATGGCGCCCGACTCGCGCAAGTCCGACATCACCGGGCGTTTATTGGGACGCTGCTCCAGCGAGCGGTTGAGCTGGGAGAGCGCCACCACCGGACAGCCGAACTCCTTGGCCATGCCTTTCAACGAGCGTGAGATCTCGGAGATTTCGCCGGTGCGGTTCTCCGAGAAGCCGGGGATCTGCATCAGCTGAAGGTAGTCGATCATCACCAGTGCCAGGTTGCCGTGCTCGCGCACCACGCGGCGGATGCGCGAACGCATCTCGTTGGGCGACAGTGCCGCAGTGTCGTCGATGAACAGCTGCTTGTCCTTGAGCAGGTTCACCGCCGAGGTCAGCCGCGGCCAGTCCTCGTCCTCGAGCTGGCCGGTACGCACCCGGGTCTGGTCGATGCGTCCCAGTGACGAGAGCATACGCAGCATCAGCGACTCGGCGGGCATCTCCATGGAGAACACCATCACCGGTCGGTCGCTGGCGATGACCGCATGCTCGACCAGGTTCATGGCGAAGGTGGTCTTGCCCATCGACGGGCGGCCGGCAATGATCACCAGGTCCGAGGGTTGCAGGCCCGACGTCATTTCGTCGAGATCGCGAAAGCCGGTCGAGAGCCCGGTCATCTCGCCCTTCATGTTGAACAGCTCGTCGATGCGGTCGACCGCCTTGGCCAGCAACTCGCTCATGCCGATGGGCCCACCCGTCTTGGGGCGTTCCTCGCTGATCTGGAACACCAGGCGCTCGGCTTCGTCGAGCAGCTCGTCGGCCGGGCGCCCCTGAGGGCTGAAGGCCCCGTCGGCGATCTGGCTGGCGGCACGAATCAGCTTGCGCAGGGTGGCCCGCTCACGAACGATGTCGGCATAGGCGCGTATGTTGCTGGCCGAGGGGGTGTTGCGCGCCAGCTCGGCCAGGTAGGCCAGGCCGCCCACGGTATCGAGCTGGTCGCGCCCTTCCAGCGCCTCGGACATGGTCACCACATCGAGCGGCTTGCCCGCCTCGGCAAGGCCGCTCATGGCGTTGAAGATGAGCCGGTGCTCGTAACGGTAGAAGTCGTCGGCCACCAGTCGGTCGGCCACGTTGTCCCAGGCCTGGTTGTCGAGCATCAGGCCGCCCAGCACCGACTGCTCGGCCTCGAGCGAGTGCGGCGGCACCTTGAGTGCAGCGGTTTCCTGATCGAGCTCGAGCGTGTCGTTCATGATACGGCAACCTTCCTGATGACGGGCCGTGCCATTCTACCCGATGCCAGGGTCCCGCCCTACTCTCCAAAACAGGGAAGACGCACCGATAGCTGCCGCACTTCCGCCAAAAAACAAGGGGCGCGGGAGTTATCCCGCGCCCCTTGGCGTCATGGCAAGCTTGCGTGAAGCTTACTCGGCGACCACGACCACGCGAACGGTGGCGTCGACTTCGGCATGCAGGTGCAGGTCGATGTCGTATTCGCCGGTCTGGCGAATCGGACCCTCGGGCATGCGAACTTCGCTCTTGGCGACTTCGATGCCGGCTTGACCCAGCGCCTCGGCCAGATCGCGCGGCCCGATGGAGCCGAACAGCTTGCCCTCTTCGCCAGCCTTGGCCACCAGCGACAGTTCGATCTCGGCCAGTTGGGCGGCGCGGGATTCGGCGATCGCCTTGCGCTCGGCAGCCTGGGCCTCGAGCTCGGCGCGCTGCGCTTCGAAGGCTTCCACGTTGTCCTTGGTAGCCGGCACAGCCAGGCCGTAGGGCACCAGGTAGTTGCGGCCATAGCCGGGTTTTACGGTGACCTTGTCGCCCAGGCCGCCCAGCTTGCCAATGTTGTCGAGCAGAATGACTTCCATCTCGTTAACCTCATGTCAGTCGCTGCGAGGGGCCAGACGGCCGCGGAAATCCACGAACACATCGATGAAGGCCGCCAGCAGCACGATCAAAATCATGGGCCAGGTAGTGATCAGCAATACGTAGAAAGCGACCAACCACAGCCCGTTCATACCCTTAATCCCGATGAAGCCGTGTACCAATGCAATGCCGGCTACCAGCAGCGGCACCCAGACCAGCATGGAAAGCGACGGCAACCCCAGCACCATGCCCACCACGCCGAGTACCACCAGCAGTCCGAGCTCGCGCGGCGCCAGGCGCAACGCATGGAACTCTTCGCGAAAGCCGCCGGGGTTGTAAAGCCCCGCCTGCCAGGCGCGCGCCAGCGCCAGGCAACCGATGGCGGCGATCAGCACGACCAGGCCGGTGATCCCGCCGATCAGCAGCGTGGCCAATTCCTCGGTATCGTAGCCCTGGTTGGTCAGCTCGATCAGCATGCGGTCGATCTCGGCCGACCCCTGACGCAACTGCTCCAGCAGCGGCTCGGTGCCGCCCGGCGGCACGAAGACGCCGAGCTGGATCAATGCCGCCGTTGCCAGGGTGCCGACGACCAGCGCTTCGCTCCAGCGCATGCGGGAGCGCAGCACCACCGCCATCAGCGCCACCAGCAACACGCTGGCCAGCGGTATGGCGTCGCCCTGGGTCCACCACCAGCCGGTGGGAACCGCGGCCGCCACCAGCACCGGCAAGGCCGGCGCCAGGCCACGACGTAACGTGACCAGTGCCACGATGGCGCCGCTCAGCCAGAACAGCCAGGGCACGATCGCAGCCAGCGCCGCGCCGCCTGCGGCGTAGGGCGTGCCGCGCATCAGCCATCGGGCAATCGGCAACATCGGGTCAGCGACTTACTGGTGGCTGTCGGTGTAGGGCAGCAGGGCCAGGTAGCGCGCGCGCTTGATGGCGGTAGCCAGCTGACGCTGATAGCGGGCCTTGGTACCGGTAATGCGGCTGGGTACGATCTTGCCGGTTTCGGTGATGTAGGCCTTGAGCGTGTCCAGATCCTTGTAGTCGATCTGCTTCACGCCTTCAGCGGTGAAACGGCAGAACTTGCGACGGCGGAAAAAGCGTGCCATGTAGAGACTCCTCGTTACGTGCTATCAGTTGGCTTCGGCAGTTTCTTCGGTGCGCGGCCTTTCTTCACGACGCGCACGCTTGTCGTCTGCCGGCTTCATCATCGGCGAAGCTTCGGTGATGGCTTCCTTGCAGCGCACCACCAGGCTGCGAATGATGGCGTCGTTGAAGCGGAAGATGTTCTCGATTTCCTCGAGAGTCTCGCCGCTGCACTCGACGTTCATCAGCACGTAGTGAGCCTTGTGAATCTTGTTGATCGGGTAGGCCAGGTGACGGCGGCCCCAATCCTCCAGGCGATGCACGGTACCACCGCTCTCGGTGACGATGCTGGAGTAACGCTCGACCATGGACGGCACTTGCTCGCTCTGGTCCGGGTGGACCATGAACACGATTTCGTAATGACGCATGGGGTCTCCTTTCGGGTTGGCAGCTTCCGCGTAAGGCAGTTGCACTCAAGGGAAGCAAGGAGGTGATAGTCGAAATAGCAACGCCCGCTCACGCAGGAACGGGCGCCTGCATTCTAGTGATCAGCGCCCCCAGATGCAAGGCAACGCTGCATTTGACACTCAGTTGCCTGCGCCGCCCTGACGCTGACGTACCGCCTCGAACAGGCATATGCCGGTGGCCACCGACACGTTGAGGCTGGAGACGCTGCCGGCCATGGGCAACTTGACCAGGTTATCGCAGGCTTCTCGGGTCAGGCGACGCATCCCTTTGCCCTCGGCCCCCATTACCAGTGCGGTAGGACCGCAGAAGTCGGCTTCGAACAGCAACGACTCGGCTTCTCCGGCAGTACCAGTGATCCACACGCCGAATTCCTTTAGCCGGGCCAGGGCACGCGCCAGATTCACGACCTGGTAAACCGGCACGCTCTCTGCGGCGCCGCAGGCCACCTTGCGCACCGTGGCATTGAGCGGGGCGGCCTTGTCCTTTGGCACGATCACCCCGTGCACGCCGGCGGCATCGGCACTGCGCAGGCACGCCCCGAAATTGTGCACATCGGTGACGCCGTCGAGTACCAGCAACAGCGGCGGCGTCTCATGGGGCCAGGCTTCCAGCTTGAACCAAAGGGCAGCCTCGCTCTCGAAGGCCAGCGGCGCGGCAAAGGCAACGACGCCCTGATGGGAAGCCTCCCGGGCCAGGCGATCCAGCTCGTCGCGCGAACGCAACTCGATCCGCGCTCCACCCTGCCGGGCCGTGTCAATGAGTTCGGCGAGGCGCTGGTGGGCCTCGCCTTCCTGAACCCACAGCACCCTCGGCACCTCGCCGCGCGCCAACAGGGCGCGCACCGCATGCACGCCGAAAACCGTATCCAACCCGCCCGGCGTACCCGGCGGGTTGGATGGAGAGCCTGTCACTCGCTTCCGTCCGCTGTCGCGCCTCGGCCCCTTGCGTCCAGGCGCCATCAACCGCGCGCCTTAGGCTTGCGTGGACCGCGGCGACGCTTGCCGCCCTTGCCCTTGCTGCCCTTCTCGTCAGCCTGCCCCTTGCCGGCGGCGGGCTTGGGCGTGAAAACCGCCTCGCTCTCGCCCCGGCTCTTGCGCGGCTGCCGCCTGGGGCGCGGCTTTTCGTTCTCCAGGGCGAAATCGATCTTGCGCTCGTTCAGGTCGACCCGTGCCACCTGCACCGTCACGCCATCGCCCAGGCGATAGCTCATGCCGGTACGCTCGCCCTTGAGGCGATGCTTCTCGGGCTCGTAGTGGTAGTAGTCGGAGGGTAACGAGGTCACGTGTACCAGCCCCTCGACATAGACCTCGTCGAGGCGCACGAAGATACCGAACTGGGTCACCGAGGCGATGGTGCCCTCGTAGACTTCGCCGAGCTTGTCGGACATGAACTCGCACTTGAGCCAATCTTCCACGTCGCGGGTGGCGTCATCGGCGCGGCGCTCGGTCATCGAGCAGTGCTCGCCGAGCTCGAGCATCTGCTCGAAGGTATAGGGGCACCACTTGCTGGGCGGCTCCACCGGTGCGCCCTCGGCGCGCAGCACGGTGTTGGTCTGGCGCGGCCCGCGGATCACCGAGCGTATCGCCCGATGCACCAGCAGGTCGGGATAGCGGCGAATCGGCGAGGTGAAGTGGGCGTAGGCCGGATAGGCCAGGCCGAAGTGCCCTTCGTTCTGCGGCGAGTAGACCGCCTGGCTCATGGAGCGCAGCATCACGGTCTGGATCACGTCGGCGTCCGGGCGGCCGCGAATCGCCTCGGCCAGTACCTGGTAATCCTGCGGCATGGGCTCATCGCCGCCGCCCACCGAAAGTCCCAGCTCGTTGAGGAACAGGCGCAGCTTGTCGAGGCGCTCCGGCGACGGCCGCTCATGGATGCGGTAGAGCGCCGGCAGGTCGTGCTTATCGAGGAAGCGCGCCGTAGCCACGTTGGCCGCCAGCATGCACTCCTCGATGATCTTGTGAGCATCGTTACGCTTGCGCGGCACGATCTTCTCGATCTTGCGCTCATCGTTGAAGACGATCGCCGTTTCGGTGGTTTCGAAGTCGATGGCACCGCGCTCTTCGCGGGCCTGGCGCAGCACACGATAGAGCTCGTGCAGCCCTTTCAGCGGCTTCACCAGGTCGCGATACTCTTCGCGCAAGGCGTCCGCCTCGGCATCGTCACCGTCGAGGATTGCCGCCACCTTGTTGTAGGTCAGCCGCGCATGGGAGCGGAACACCGCCTCGTAGAAGTGGTAGCGGCTGATTGTTCCGCTCTTGGAGATGTTCATCTCGCAGACCAGAGCCAGTCGGTCGACGTGCGGATTAAGGGAGCAGAGCCCGTTGGAGAGCAGTTCGGGCAGCATCGGTACAACCTGCCCGGGGAAGTAAACCGAATTGCCGCGACGGATCGCTTCCTCGTCGAGCGGCGTACCCGGGCGCACGTAGTGCGACACATCGGCGATGGCAACAAGCAGCTTCCAGCTACCGGACTTGGTCTTCCAGGCACAGACGGCGTCGTCGAAGTCCTTGGCCGTCTCGTCGTCTATGGTCACCAGCGGGACGTCGCGCAGGTCGATGCGGTGCTGCTTGTCCTGCTCGGCCACCTCAGCCGACATCCCGGCGATCTGTTCATGCACCTCGGGAGGGAACTCGGCAGGAATCTCGTAGCTGCGGATAGCGATGTCGATTTCCATCCCCGGGTCCATGCGTTCGCCGAGCACCTCGACCACTTCGCCGACCGGCTGCACCCGGGTTTCGGGCTGCTGCACGATCTTTGCCGATACCACCTGGCCGTCGCGCGCGCCTCCGCTGGCGCTGTGGGGAATGATGACCTCCTGGGTGATGCGCGGGTTCTCGGGGATCAGCACGCCGAACTCGGAGGTGTTCTCGCGGAACACGCCGACAATGGTCTGGGTATTGCGCGAGAGCACCTCGGCAATGGTGGCCTCATCGCGACCGCGACGGTCGCGACCGCTGATGCGTACCAGCACGTAGTCGCCGTGGAAGACCCGGCGCATCTGGCGCGGCGGAAGCACCAGGTCGGGTTTCTTGCCATCGTCGCGCAATACGAAGCCGAAGCCGTCGCGGTGACCCAGCACCTTGCCCTTGATCAGGTCGAGCTTGTCGATCAGCGCGTAGGCACCGGCACGATTGCGCAGCACTTGGCCGTCGCGCTCCATGGCTGCCAGGCGGCGACGCACCGCTTCCTGCAACTCCTCGTCATCGAGGCCAAGCATGCGGCTCATTTTTTCATGGGTGATCGGCTTGCCATACTCTTCCAGGCGCGCCAGCAGGTACTCGCGGCTGGGCGCCGGCTTGTCGTACTTATGGGCCTCGCGGCTGGCATGGGGATCGTCGCTGAGCGTCCAATGATTCATGCGTGGGGCATCCTTGGCAACGGAAGCAGCGTTCGGGGAAGGGCGCGGGCGAGTGGCCGCGTGCGTAGGGTGTTGCTAATGAAGTCGTTTGTCATGCCCGCAGTATAGCGCCGGTGCCGGCTCCACCCAACCATGGCGGCACGATCCAGTGACCAGGCCCGACGGGGCACGCCGAGCGTCGCCTTTACCTCTGCCTTGGCGGCCGGTGTATTTTCATCCGCCGCGCTTGCAATGGGCCATGAATTGGGTAAGATACGCGTCGCCTGCCCAGATGGCGGAATTGGTAGACGCGCTAGCTTCAGGTGCTAGTGTCCTTACGGACGTGGAGGTTCAAGTCCTCTTCTGGGCACCATCGCTTCTCGCGATGGTCGGGTAGGCGCCCTCGCTCTTTGTCAGCTCGATCGCTCGTGTTCGCCCAGGTGGCGGAATTGGTAGACGCGCTAGCTTCAGGTGCTAGTATCCTTACGGATGTGGAGGTTCAAGTCCTCTCCTGGGCACCATCCCCAGGGAACGCGAACACGACGGCAGCTACGACAGCATGATGCGCCCAGGTGGCGGAATTGGTAGACGCGCTAGCTTCAGGTGCTAGTGTCCTTACGGACGTGGAGGTTCAAGTCCTCTCCTGGGCACCACCGCTCTTACGAGCACATCGCGTCATGCAGGCTGAAGCATTGCTAGAGGGACTTTACGAATTAATAGAACCGCGACGAATCGCGGTTTTTTTGTGCCTGCGATTCGCTCGCGCAGCTATCCAATAAATCGGCGAGCGAGATGAAGCACAAGGCGCACGCAGCGCAGAAACCGGAGCCTATTGGGTTATAGGTGAGGATTTCGAGCAGCGCGCAACGAAGTGATTCGCTCGCGCAGCCATTTATTTCAGTAGCGGGCAGGCAGGCGGGCCACCTCTTCTAAAGCCCAGCCCTCCGCTACGACTTCCCCTTCCAGTACCTCGGCTAGTTCCTCAGGCAGCCGCGGGAAGAAGTCGAGCCCGGTACGCGCCTCGATTTCATCGATACTGACCAGGAACTCGTCCAGCGGCTCGTTGCCACGCACCTCCTGGGGCATGATGAAGGCCAGCGCCATGGGCTCTTCAGCCGGTACGACGATAATCTTGTAGAAGGCCTCGGGAATCTCGACGAGCCCCACCCGGCGGGTTACGTTGCCGAAAAAGTCTTCCGAGAAGACCGGCCCGGTAATCACCTGCACCACGCCAAAGCGCGGCACGACATGGTCGATCACCACCTCCTCCAGCCGCTGCCAGAGCCGGCGGTTGAGGTCGGGCCGCTGGGGCGAGATGTTGCTCATGAGGAACGATTGCTGCTGGGCCTGGCGTCCATGCACCGTGGCGATGGCGTAGTTGGGCGCCAGGTGGCCGCGGTCATACCCGCTGCCGGCATAGCTGTCGGCAGCGACCGGCCATAGGGTGCGCCAATCCTGGCGAAAGTCGGGCCGGGGGCCGGCGCGCGGGTCTTCGACCTCATGCAGCAGGTAGCTCACCCATAGCGGGTTGACGCGCACGTCCGACCAGCCCACCAGGAAACCCTCGTTGCGCAGCACGCGATGAACGGAAAGCGGGGTCAGGCTCTCCCAGGTGGGCACCCCCATCCAGCTCAGCTGGTCGCGGTACCCCTGTTCCTGTGTGTACCACAGGCCGCTACCGACCAGCACGAAGACGAAGGTCACGACGAAGCGGCGCAGTCGGGGGCGCCAACGGGGCAGCGCCGTGACACGACGCCTCGTCCTCGAACGGGCTGTAGCCATTCATCAGATCCATGCGAAGGGGCCTTCGGTCGGACGAACCGACCGAGGGCAGGATGAGTCGATCAAGCGAAGCGGCGCTTACCAGCCGAGAGAAAACATGGTTTCGAGATCGTGTCGCGAATGCACCTGCATGGCGTTGAGGGTTTCGGTATCGCGAATGCCCTCGACGGCATTGAGACGCTCGGTGACCAATTCGGCCAGGCTCTCGAAGTCACGGGTGCGGGCAATCGCCACCAGGTCGTAGCGGCCACAGGTAGAGTAGACCTCGCTGATGCCCTCGACGTCGGCGAGCCGCTCGGCTACGGCCTTGACCTGCCCCTTGTCGGTATTGATCAGGATCACGGCATTCTGCATCGGGCTCTCCCCCTCTGGAACCACCGCGGCAGGTAATTGCCGCGACCTGGCGCGAGTATAGCAGGCCAGCCACGCCGGCTGAATCCAACGCCCCCTGCCAGGCCGCCGCTTAGAGACAGGGGGGCAGGAATACCACCGGATAGCCGACGAATAGCGTCGCCCCTGACGCAAACAGGTAGTTGCCTGCCGCGGCGTGGCCAAAGAAACGCTCGCGACGCACCTCGGCCCGGCGCGCCGCTGCCAGGCTGGCCCAAGTCAACCATAACAACAGTGCCGTGGTGACCAAGGTCGACACGCCGACGATCAGGTTGATACCGGTCAACATGTCCCGCCCAGGGTCGGGGGGCGCCACCGAACAGGCCACCGACAGCCCACCGTAGATCGCCACGAACCAGATCCCCCATATCGTATGGCCGCCAACCAGGTGTATCGGATGGGTGAGCCTCAGGAGTCCCTTCATCAGTCCCCTCCCAGGATCGTCGGCAATAGCCAGATGGACACGAACAGCACCCAGTACACGGTCAGGTTGTAGTACCACAGGCGCAGCACCACCACCGGCTCCATGGGGGCCTGGGCGCCGACGAAGCCATAGCCGACCCGCGCCCCCTGCAGCAGGCAGAGCAGTGCACCCAGCAGCGCATGGATCAGCACGTAGACCAGCGCCACCAGCAGCGTGGCGTCGTGCGCGCTCTCGGTGGGGGTCAGCTCCGCCTGCCAGATGACCAGGCCCAGCAGGGCCGACTGCAGCGTGCCGAGCCCGGCGGCCAGGTACATGCCGCCGCCCAGCCCGGCATCGTTGTAACGGCGCAGCCGCCGAACCAGCTTGGCCAGCCACAGGGTGCCCAGCGTCAGAGCGATACCCGCCCCCACCAGCATCGGCATGGAGAGGGGCGAGGTGGCCGGCATCTGCCAATCGGGCGCCACGGTCCACAAGTAGAACCAGCCGAACAGCAACGAGAGGAAGAGCGACCCATTGGCCAGGTGCGAGACCGACATGGTCCACACGCCGGGGCCGTTCATGGTGCGTGAGTGCAGCGGCGGCTGGCCTGGCGCCACCGTGGGATCGGGCGCAGCCCGGGGGTGCGCGCCATTCTCCCATGACCAGCGCAGCAGCAAGATCGCCGCTACCAGCGTGGCCACGCCGGCCAGCGGGTAGAGACGGACCAGCAGGCTGATGCAGACGACCGCCAGGGCCACCGCGGCATGGAACGGCCACCAGGAGTTGGTCGGCAGGTGAATGACCTCGCGCAGCTTGCCGGTCAGCGGGTCGCTACCCCAGGTTTCGCGACGCCCATGATCGATGGTGTTGAGCCCGTGGCGCCCCTCGGTAATGGTGCGTGGCAGCGCCGGGTCGTCCCACAGCGGGTGGCGTGTCTCCAGCCGCGGCAGGCTCACGAAGTTGTAGGGCGTCGGCGGCTTGGGCATGGCCCACTCCAGGCCGTCCGAATTCCAGGGATTCTGCGGCGCCTTCCTGCCGAAGCGGAAATGCAGCGCCACGTCCAGGATCAACAGCGCCACGCCGGCCGCCATCATGAAGCCGCCTACCGACGAGATCAGGTTGTAGATATCCCAGCCCATCGCACTGTCATAAGTGAAGACGCGCCGCCGCATGCCCACGATCCCCGTCCAGTGCATGACCAGGAAGGTGATGTTGAAGCCGAGGAAGATCAGCCAGAAGCTCCACTTGCCCAGTCGCTCGGAGGGCATGCGTCCCGAAATCAGCGGCAGCCAGTAGTAGAGCCCCGCGATCAGGGGGAACAGCATGCCCCCAACCAGCACGTAGTGCATGTGGGCCACCACGAAATGCGTGTCGTGGACCTGCCAGTTGAACGGCACCAGGGCGAGCATTACCCCGGTCAGCCCGCCCAGCACGAAAATCACCAGGAAGCCGATGATCCAAAGCATCGGTAGCGACATGACCGGCCGCCCCAGCCATAGGGTGGAGAGCCAGACGAAGATCTGGATGCCGGTGGGAATCGCCACCAGCATACTCGCCGCGGAGAAGAAGGCCGTCGCCAGTTGCGGTATCCCCAGGGTGAACATGTGGTGCACCCACAGGCCGAAGCTGACGAAACCCATAATGACGATCGCCGCGACCACCCAGCCGTAGCCGACGATGGGGCGCCGGGCGAAGACGGGAAGCAGGGTCGCGACGATACCCGCCCCGGGGAGGAAGATGATGTAGACCTCAGGGTGACCGAAGAGCCAGAACAAGTGCGCCCACAGTACCGGGTCGCCGCCGCCGGCGGGATCGAAGAACGGCATGCCCGTGGCGCGCTCCAGCTCCAGCAGGATGCTGCCCAGTATCAACGGCGGGAAGCCGACCACGATCATCAGCGCCATGGCCAGGATGTACCAGGCGAACAGGGGCATCTTGTGCAGCGCCATGCCTTCGGTACGGGTACGCAGGATCGACACCACCAGCTCCACCCCGGCGGAAAGGGCCGAGATTTCCACGAAGGTGATCCCTAGCAACCAGAAGTCCGAGCCCCGGCCGGGGGAGTAGTCGCCGCTGCTGAGTGGCGTATACATGAACCAGCCGCTGGTCGGCGCCATGTCCAGCAGCAGGCTCGAGGTCAGGATGATGCCGCCGAACAGGTAGCAGAAGTAGCCGAAGGCGGAAAGACGAGGACAGACCAGGTCGCGAGCCCCGATCATCTTGGGGATCATGTAGATCGCCACCCCCTCCAGGATGGGGATGGCAAACAGGAACATCATCACCGTGCCGTGCATGGTGAAGACCTGGTTGTAGCCCTCGTGCGACATGAAGTCGTTGTCGGGGAAAGCCAGCTGGGTGCGAATCAGCATCGCCAGCAATCCGCCGATCAGAAAGTACACCGCGCCGGTAACCATGAACCGCAGACCGACGCTGGTGTGGTTGACCACGGTCAAAGCGCCCAGCCCGCGCGGATTGGCCCAGACCTCGGCCATGCCTCTGTGCAAGCGTCGTACTTCGGGAGTCAGCGTAGCGTCCTTGTTATCGCTCATGGTTCCAACGTCTCCAGCCAGGCACCGATTTCCTGCAGCGTCTCGGTATCGATATGGTTATGGGGCGGCATCCTGTTCCCGCGCTTGAGCGTCTGGTGGTGCTGTAGCCAGTAGGCGATGGCGCCCTCTTCCCTAGGCAGCACACCGGCACCCAGCGTGGGCCGGGAACCGATGTCGCTGAGATCGGGCCCCTGGATGTCATGGCTCACGTCGTCAGCGATGAGTTCCTGCGGAAAACCTGCGACCCGGTGACAGGCAGCGCAGTGCTCGCCGAACGCTTTCCGGGCTTCGTCGTGTCCCTCGCGTAGCTCGGGTGAAGTACGGCGTGCCTCCAGCCAGGCCTCGTAATCGTCACGCTCGAGTGCCTCGACGTGGAGCAGCATGTGAGTATGCTGCGCGCCGCAGAATTCGGCGCACTGTGCTCCGAACACCCCGGGTGCATCGGCACTGAGGCGAATGGTGCTATGCCGTCCGGGGATCATGTCCCGCTTGCCCCCCAGGCGCGGTATCCAGAAGGCATGGATGACATCGGCACTGGTGAGACGAAAGTCGACGGGCTCTCCTGCCGGCATCACCAGCCGGTTGGCGGTGATCACGTCGCGCTCCCCTTCCTCGCCGGGGTAACGAATTTCCCACCACCATTGGTGGCCAATCACTTCGATGCGCTCGGCCCCGTCGTCGGGAAGAGGCAGCATGCTGCGGCCGGTCGGCGCGGCGAAGACCAGCAGGGCGAGGATGCTGACCACCGGCAGCGCGATGCCGCCGCCCAGCACCCAGCGCAGCATGATGCGGCGCTCTTCGCGCGGCGTGCGCTGCGGCTGGTCGCGGCGACGGAAGGTAGACAACCAGAGGGCGTACACGCCGAGCGAGACGACAACGGTCACGGCGAGCATGGCCCACCACACCCAGAACTGTGAGCGCGCCGCCTCTCCCGCGACGTTCATGGTCGACATTTCACCGCCACACCCGGCCAATGCGCCGAACAGCGGCAAGGGGCTCCAGGCGAAACGGCGGGGGCGGTTGACCCGATGCCGGTCAAGGCGTTGAATGCCTGTGAGAGCATTGAACCGATCGCAAAGGACGCGAACATGGCTGACCAACCGAGACGCTCGATCAAGAGCCGCGCCGCCATCGCCGGCCACCCGCTTCATCCCACCCTGGTACATTTCCCCATCGCCTGCCTGATGCTGGTGGTCGGCAGCGACGTCCTCTTTCTCTTCTACGGGGACATGTTCTGGGCACGCGTCAGCCTGTGGCTTGCGGGAATAGGCGCGCTGGGTGGCTGGGTGGCCAGCATCGCCGGTCTCATCGACCTGATCACGGTCAGGCGCATACGCGAGCTGGTTCTCGGCTGGTGCCACGCCATCCTGGCCGTGATGATGCTGTCGCTGGCCTCGCTCAACTGGTTGTGGCGCCTTCTGCATCCGACCGACCTGCTGCCATGGGCCGTCGGCCTCACGCTGATGACGGCAGGGCTCATCGTATTGGCCGGCATCATCGGCGGTATGCTCGTCTACGATGAGGCCGTGGGCGTCGAGATCGACGACAAGTGAAGCGGACCATGCAGGGCGGGTCGAGTGGCGCATCGTGACTCTCCTTGTCATGCCTCAATCGAATGGCTTGCTCAGCACCAGCACCAGGACGGTGAGCATCAGCGCTGCCGACGTGGCCGCGACAAGCCCGCTGGCGGGCACCAGAAAGCGCTTGCGCTCCCGCTCCAGCCGCACGATAAGTGCCCCGCACAGGACATGGCACACCACCATCCCGCTGACGGCTGTCAGCTTCAGCACCAGCCAGCCCCCGGTCAGTTGCCCCACGATGAACAACAGGGTGCCGCTCATGATCGCCAGCAGGGCGAAGGGCGTGGCGACATGGGTGAAAAGGAAGCGCAGCAGCACCGGAACGGGTATGTCGAAAGACGATCCCTCTCGCGACCTGGCGCCAGCCAGCAGCATCGCGGGGAGATAAAGCAGAGAGGCACACCAGCACAACAGCGTGGCGATGTGCAGCACTTTGATCCACGGCATGACAGCATCCTTGCAGCAGCGGCGAGCCTTCACCCTACCCAATGTAGAGGAACGTTGCCAGATGGCCGGTTCGACTCGTCGTGAGTCACGACATCTGGTGTACGGTCGGTTAACGCGTTGACGCGGACCGCAACCGCCTGACACCGGCGGCAACACAACGAAACCAACCGCAATTGCGCTGGACCCCGAAAAAGTGTTTCCTCTGCTTAACACCTCAGAACACGATTCCCTCGACCCCGTCAGACAACCCAGGTTGGTGTGCGGTCACCCTCGTCAGCCTGGTCTGAATAGATTGTGCTTGCGCAGTGGACCGCGTCGAAGCAGGAGACCTTTCATGGCCAAGACCCCGCCCATGGGCAAACAGAACCGGCGCACTTTTCTACGCAATGGCTTGCTGAGCGTGGCCGCCCTGCCCCTGGGTATCGGCATCCTGTCACGCCAGGCTTTCGCCCAGACCTTGCCGCGGCTGGACCCCAGCAATGAACAGGCCAGGGCGCTGAACTACGTTGAAGTGGCGGAACGCGCCAGCGACCACCCCGCCTATGAAGAGGGGGAAACCTGCAGCAATTGCATGTTCTTCGAACGGCGCTCCGAAGGCTGCCAGCTTTTTCCCCAAAACAGCGTCGAGCCCGGCGGGTGGTGCCAATCCTGGGTTAGCATGGAGTAGGCGAAGCAGCCGCGGGTCCTTGCCGGCGTCCGCTGGGTCGCCGGCGCCGTCTCGGGCCAGGACTTGCTTCCATCCTTTGCTACTCTTTCGCTTCCTCGTCGGGCAGCGGCCATTGGTAGCGTCTGGCGACGCTACCATCCGTGGCGATCGACTCCAGCCTCACGGGGAACCCCCAAAGCTGATGCAAATGCCGGATCACCGGATAGACGCTGCGCCCCAGCGGCCGCCGACTGTCCTGCACATGGTGCAGCGTCAGTGACCGGTTACCGCGGATGTTGGCCTCGTAGACCTGGATGTTGGGTTCGCGAAGCGACAGCGCGTACTGCTGCGCCAAGGCCTCGCGAATGCGGCGATAGCCGCGATCGTCGTGGATGGCCTGGACTTCCAGCATCTCCTCCTGATCGTCATCGATGATGCTGAACAGCTTGAGGTCGCGTATGACCTTGGGCGACAGGAACTGCTGGATGAAGGATTCGTCCTTGAAGTTGCGCATGGCGAAGTGCACCGCCTCAAGCCAGTCGCTGCCTGCGGTATCGGGAAACCACTCGCGATCCTCGTCGGTGGGGCTCTCGCACATCCGCTTGATATCGCTGAACATGGCGAAACCCAGCGCATAGGGGTTGATGCCATTGTAGTAAGGGCTATCGAAGCCGGGCTGGCTGACCACGGCGGTATGCGATTGCAGGAACTCGAGCATGAGCCCTTCGTCCACCAAACCTTCGTCGTAGAGCCGGTTCATCAGGGTGTAATGCCAGAAGGAGGCCCAGCCCTCGTTCATCACCTGCGTCTGGCGCTGGGGATAGAAGTACTGCGCCAGCTTGCGCACGATGCGTACGATCTCGCGCTGCCAGGGGGCCAGCAGCGGGGCGTTCTTCTCGATGAAGTAGAGCAGGTTCTCTTGCGGTTCGGGCGGGTAGCGCCCTCCGCCGTGCAATCCCAGGGGGTCCTCATCCTGATCCACGCCACCAGGCAGTGCATCGGTGGGAGGCCGCCCCGGGATGGTGCGCCATAGCGTATTGACCTGGGCCTGGAGATACGCTTCGCGCTCCGCCTGGCGGCGCATCTCCTCCTCCGCGGAGATCGGTGAGGGCCGCTTGTAGCGGTCGACGCCGTAGTTCTGCAAGGCATGGCAGGCATCAAGCAGCTGTTCGACCGCCGTCACGCCATGACGCTCCTCGCATTCGGCCACGTACTTGCGGGCGAAGACCAGGTAATCGACGATCGAACCGGCGTCCGTCCAGGTCCGAAACAGGTAGTTGCCCTTGAAGAAGGAGTTGTGTCCGTAGCAGGCGTGGGCCATGACCAGCACCTGCATCATCAGCGTATTCTCCTCCATCAGGTAGGCGATGCAGGGGTCGGAATTGATCACCAGCTCGTAGGCGAGCCCCATCTGGCCGCGCCGATAAGCCTGCTCCACCGCCAGGAACTGCTTGCCGAAAGACCAGTGATGGTAGCCCACCGGCATCCCCACGCTGGCATAGGCGTCCATCATCTGCTCGGTGGTAATGATCTCGATCTGGTTGGGATAGGTATCCAGTCGATACTCGTCTGCCAGCCTGGCCAGCTCACGCTCATACGCTTCGAGGATCTCGAAGTTCCAATCGGAACCGGTGGCAATCGGCTTGCGTCGGGTCATGATGCCTCCTCGTTCACCTCAATGGGCGGCGCGGCGCTTGAACAGCTCGCGGAACACCGGGTAGATGTCTCCCGCCTCGACGATTTGACGCATGGCGAAACGGTCGGGAAACTCGGCGGCCACGGATTCGTACTCATCCCATAGCGCCTGGTGCGCATGCGGTGTGATCTCGACGTAGGTGTAGTACTGAAGGCGCGGCATCAGCGACTTGACCAATCGCTCGCGGCAGTTCACCGAGTCGTCATCCCAGTTGTCGCCGTCAGAAGCCTGGGCCACATAGAGATTCCACTGCGTGGGCGGATAACGGCGGGTAATGATCTCGTCGACCAGCGTCAGGGCGCTGGACACAATGGTGCCGCCGGTCTCGCGCGAATAGAAGAATTCTTCCTCGTCGACCTCCTTGGCTGCGGTGTGATGCCGTACGAAGACCAACTCCACCTTCTCGTAGTTGCGCTCGAGGAAGAGATAAAGCAGCAAGAAGAAGCGCTTGGCAATGTCCTTGTGGGCTTGGGTCATGGAACCGGAGACGTCCATCACACAGAACATCACCGCCTTGCTCGAAGGCTGCGGCTGGTTGACGAGATTGTTGTAGCGTAAGTCGTAGGTATCGATGAAGGGCACCGCCTCGAGACGCTTCTCGAGGCGCTCGATTTCCGTCTTGAGCTCGGCAATCCGCGACCGGTTACGCAGCACCGGATCCTTGCGCTCCTCCTCTTCCAGCGCCTCCTGTGCTTCGCGCAGTGCCCGTCGGATCGGTGCCCGCATGGCGATACGCCGGGCGTAGGCCTCGCGCATGGAGCGCACGATGTTGATACGCGACGGTACCCCGTCGCGAGTGACCCCGGCGCGTACCGGCTTTACCTCATCGAGGTCCTTGAGCGCCTTCCGCTCGAGGTGAGGCAGCTCCAACCCATCGAAGACGAAGTCGAGGAACTCCTCGCGAGTCAGGCTGAAGGCGAATTCATCCATGCCCTCGCCCTGGTTCGAGGCATTGCCCTCGCCGGAGCCGCCTCCACCGCCGCCCCCACCGGGGCGACGCAGGCGATCTCCCTCGACGAACTCCTTGTTGCCGGGGCTGACAATGGTCCGCTTGCCGCCCGGGCCGTGCTGGAACACCGGCTCCGAAATGTCGCGCGTCGGTATCGATACCTTCTCGCCGCGCTCCATGTCGGTAATCGAACGTCGATTGACGGCCTCCTCCACCGAACGCTTGATGTGCGTCCGGTAGCGGTCGAGGAAGCGTTGACGGTTCACGGCGCTCTTGTTCTTGGCGTTGGCGCGTCGATCGATGAAATAGGTCATGCTGACCTCCTGGCTCGCGCCGCTTATTGCGATTTACGCACCCGCAGATACCACTCCGAGAGCAGCCGCACCTGTTTCTCGGTATAGCCACGCTCCTTCATGCGTGCCACGAAGTCCTCGTGCTTCTTCTGGTCTGCCGTCGAAGCCTTGGCATTGAAGGAGATGACCGGCAGCAGCTCCTCGGTGTTGGCGAACATCTTGTGTTCGATGACGCCACGCAGCTTCTCGTAGGATTGCCAGCTGGGGTTCATGCCGTTGTTCTGGGCGCGCGCCCGCAGCACGAAGTTGACCACCTCGTGACGGAAATCCTTGGGGTTGGAGATGCCGGCCGGCTTCTCGATCTTCTCCAGCTCCTCGTTGAGGGCCTGGCGGTTGAACAGCTCGCCCGTCTCGGGGTCGCGGTATTCCTGATCCTGGATCCAGAAGTCGGCGTAGGTGACGTAGCGGTCGAAGATGTTCTGGCCGTACTCGGAATAGGATTCGAGATAGGCGGTCTGGATCTCCTTGCCGATGAAATCGACGTAGCGCGGCGCCAGGAACTCCTTGATGTAGCGCAGGTAGCGCTCGAAGGTCTCCTTGGGTAGATGCTCTTGTTCCAGGCGCTGCTCCAGGACGTATAACAGGTGCACGGGGTTGGCGGCGATCTCATGATTGTCGAAGTTGAACACTTTTGACAGGATCTTGAAGGCAAAGCGGGTAGAGAGGCCTTCCATGCCTTCGTCCACCCCCGCGGCATCGCGGTACTCCTGGATCGACTTGGCCTTGGGATCGGTGTCCTTCAGGTTCTCGCCGTCATAGACGCGCATCTTGGAATAAATACTGGAATTTTCCGGCTCCTTGAGGCGAGAGAGCACCGAAAACTGCGCCAGCATGCGCAGGGTGTCAGGGGCACAGGGCGCTTCGGCCAGGGAGGAGTGCTCGAGCAGCTTCTTGTAGATGTTGATTTCTTCGGTGACCCGCAGGCAGTAAGGCACCTTGACGATGTAGACGCGGTCGAGGAAGGCCTCGTTGTTGCGGTTGTTGCGAAATGCCTGCCACTCGCTCTCGTTGGAGTGCGCCAGCACAATGCCGTCGAAGGGGATCGCGCCCATGCCCTCGGTGGGGTTGTAGTTGCCCTCCTGGGTGGCGGTCAGCAACGGATGCAGCACCTTGATCGGCGCCTTGAACATCTCGATGAATTCCATCAACCCCTGGTTGGCCTTGCACAGCCCGCCGGAGAAGCTGTAGGCGTCCGGGTCGTCCTGGGAGTAGAGCTCGAGCTGGCGAATGTCGACCTTGCCCACCAGCGAGGAGATGTCCTGGTTGTTCTCGTCGCCCGGCTCGGTCTTGGAAATGGCGATCTGGTTGAGCCGCGAGGGGTAAAGGCGCACCACCTTGAACTGGGAGATATCGCCGCCGTATTCCTTGAGCCGCTTGGCGGCCCACGGCGACATGATGCTCTTCACGTAGCGCCGTGGAATACCATACTCCTTCTCGAGCAGCTCGCCATCCTCCTCGGGCGAGAACAGGCCCAGCGGCGACTCGAAGACCGGCGAGCCCTTGATGGCATAGAACGGAATGCGCTCCATCAGCAGCTTGAGTCGTTCGGCGAGCGATGACTTGCCGCCCCCCACCGGCCCCAGCAGGTAGAGAATCTGCTTGCGCTCCTCGAGCCCCTGGGCAGCGTGCCGGAAGTAGGCCACGATCTGCTCGATCGCTTCCTCCATGCCGTAGAACTCCGAGAAGGCCGGATAGCGGCGAATCACCTTGTTGGAAAAGATTCGGGAGAGCCGCGGATCCTTGGCAGTGTCGATCACCTCGGGTTCGCCGATGGCCTTCAGCATCCGCTCGGCGGCGCTGGCGTAGGCCAAGGGGTCCTCACGACACAGCTCCAGATATTCCTGCAGGCTCATTTCTTCCTGCTGGACACGAGAGAAGCGGTTCTGCACATGATCGAAGATGCTCATCGAAGCCTCCTGTTTGCCTTACCCCCCTTGACCATCGACCCTGATGGCTGCCGTGGGTTACTCACCAGCCTAGACACTTCGGGGCGCAGTGGGCGGCAAAGAATCAACGCAAGGGAAGGATAATCATGAGAACGCTGTGCGTGCCAAGGGTTCGATACGAGCAGGGCGGGAATTAAACGCTGCTTATACGCAGCAAGATTTATCCCGCAAACGGGGACAACGACAGAGGAATCCGCCACATTGAGACCGCGACAGCAGGTGAGGTTCGTCAGTGACAGGCATGCGCTACGTCCCGGCCCATGACGTCCGGCCCAATGGCCGGCCGTCACACGGGCCCGATGCCAGGCGTAGCAGCAAAAGAGATTTCTTCAGCATAGCGGTCGGAACGCGTTCTGCTCTCAACGCTGTCGCTACAGCCCCGCCGCTACCCGCGTGCCCTGGTCGATGGCACGCTTGGCGTCGAGCTCGGCAGCTTCGTCAGCGCCGCCGATCAGGTGAACCGCAACGCCCGCTTGCTTGAGCGGCTCGAGCATATCGCGCACCGGATCCTGGCCGGCACAGACCACCACGCTGTCGACCTCAAGCAGTCGTGGCTCCTCGTCATGGCGAATATGAAGGCCCGCGTCGTCGATGCCGACATACTCGCAGCCGGCCAGCGCCTCGACGCCACGATGGCGCAGCGACATGCGGTGCACCCAGCCGGTGGACTTGCCTAACCCCTTGCCGGGCTTGGAGCGCTTGCGCTGCAACAAATAGACCTGGCGCGGCGTATCGGGTCGCTCGGGCGGGCACAGGCCACCGCGCTCGGTGACGCTGAGGTCC
Organism: Billgrantia hypersalina; assembly: GCF_052584175.1. Taxonomy (NCBI): domain Bacteria; kingdom Pseudomonadati; phylum Pseudomonadota; class Gammaproteobacteria; order Oceanospirillales; family Halomonadaceae; genus Billgrantia; species Billgrantia hypersalina. Next base: position 487,192 of record NZ_JBMIQI010000011.1, on the reverse strand, counting down.
ACGCCCCATTCGGCGCACCAGGCCTCGCGATTCAGTGAGGGATGCCCCGCATGGGTGAGCAGTTCGGCCACGTCGAAGCCGATGCCACCGGCACCGATGACGGCCACGCGCTGCCCCACCCGCTCTGGATGCTGGATGGCCATGGGGTAGCTCAATACCTTGGGGTGGTCGATACCCGGCAGGTCGAGGCGCCGCGGACGGACGCCGCTTGCCAGGATCACCGCATCGAAACCGCGCAGCGCGTGCACGTCGGGCTCGCTGCCGAGCTTCACCGCGACGTCGTGCTTGGCCAGCATCACCTTGTAGTAGCGCAGCGTCTCGTCGAACTCCTCCTTGCCGGGAATCTTGCGCGCGAGGTTGAACTGTCCGCCAAGCTCACTGCTGCGCTCGAACAGTACCACGCGGTGGCCGCGACGCGCGGCGGTCAGCGCTGCCGACAGCCCCGCCGGGCCACCGCCGACCACGGCAATATCGCGCGGCGTCTCGGCCGGCTCGATGACCAGCTCGGTCTCGTGACACGCCTGGGGGTTGACCAGGCAGGAGGTGAGCTTGCCCTGGAAGGTGTGGTCGAGGCACGCCTGGTTGCAGGCGATGCAGGTGTTGATCTCGTCGTCGCGCCCCTCGTCCGCCTTGCTCACCCAGGCCGGGTCGGCGAGAAAGGGCCGCGCCATGGACACCATGTCGGCGTGCCCCTCGGCGAGCACGCGCTCTGCCACCTCGGGCATGTTGATACGGTTGGTGGTGATCAGCGGAATGGCGAGCTCGGCCTTCATGCGACGGGTCACTTCGGTGAAGGCCGCCCGCGGCACGCTGGTGACGATGGTCGGCACCCGTGCCTCATGCCAGCCGATGCCGGTGTTGATCAGGCTGGCCCCGGCGGCCTCGATGGCCCGCCCCAGCGCCACGACTTCCTCCCAGCTGCTGCCCTCTTCTACCAGATCGATCATCGACAGGCGGAAGATGATCAGGAACTCGTCGCCCACCGCTTCACGGATACGCGAGACGATCTCGACGGCGAAACGCATGCGGTTCTCGAATGGTCCACCCCAGCGGTCGTCACGCCGGTTGGTGCGCAGGCACAGGAACTGGTTGATCAGGTAACCCTCGGAGCCCATCACCTCGACACCGTCGTAGCCGGCCTCACGGGCCAGGGAGGCGCAGCGCACGTAGTCCTCGATTTGTTGCTCCACCTCATCGTCGGCGAGTTCGTGCGGCACGAACGGATTGATCGGCGCCTGGATCGGCGACGGCGCCACCAGCTCGGGGGAGTAGGCGTAGCGTCCCGCATGCAGGATCTGCATGCAAAGGCGGCCACCCTCGGCATGTACCGCCTCGACCACGCCACGGTGGTCCGCCACCTGCTCGGCCCGTTCCAGCGTGGCGGCCCCCTGGAATACCGCACCCGCCGGATTGGGCGCGATACCGCCGGTCACGATCAGGCCCACGCCCTCTCGGGCACGCTCGGCGTAGAAGGCGGCCAGGCGTTCGAAGCCGTGGGGAGCCTCTTCAAGGTTGGTATGCATGGAGCCCATCAGCACGCGGTTGGGCAGCGTCAGGTGGCCCACCTCGAGCGGACGGAACAGATGAGGATAGCGCACGCCGAACTCCTCCTTGGGGTCGAGTCACGGTTATTTTCAAACAACTGTATGATAGCCGGGCGGCAGGCGCAAAGGAAAAGAGGCAGCCGCCAGCACGAAGTGCTCATGCGCACCGGGCGAGAAGCAGAACGGAGGGAGTATAGACGATACGAAAAAGCCCCGAGCCGGAAGCTCGGGGCCAGAAATCGGATGGCGGACCGGACGGGACTCGAACCCGCGACCTCCGGCGTGACAGGCCGGCATTCTAACCGACTGAACTACCGGT